>CAVDRA010000021.1:0-13551 GCA_963611155.1 bacterium
GTCCGAAAGACGAAAATTCTTCTGAAATAATAATTCCGGAAGAAGCCGCGCCTGCTGGCTCAGAAGATTCAGACAGCAGCGTGGAAACCGTTGAAGAAGCGGCAGAACCGGAAAACGCTGAAGCTAGAAACGAAGAGGCCGCAGCCGAAGATTCTTACAATCCGGTTGAGAATGCTGATACTGATTCAGATCAAGCGGAACTTTATCAGACAGAAACAGAACCGGCAGGAAACTTACAATCGGCTGAACCGGATATCTTCTATAAAAAAGAAATTGAAGAAACTTCCGAACAGCCAGAAGAAAAAGGCACTGAAAGCACAGTCGACGAGCCATTTGAATTTATGGCAGAAAACAATTCAGACGGTGAAGCAAAAAATGTCGCGATTTCAAACGATGAGCTTGAAAACCTTCTCGCGCCAGATCCGTCGATCAGTGAATCTCTGACAGATGCAAATCTTGACTATCTTGCATCGGATTCTGAAATCGGAAAAACAGAAAGCACAGAAGAAAATCCGGCATCATCAATTCCTGGAAATCTTCAAAAAGAAATCAAATCCGTGCTTTCTTATATGGACCAGCTTTTGGAAAATCTACCGGAAGAAAAAATCGCGGAATTTGCGCAGTCTGAGCAGTTTGAAACTTACAAAAAACTTTTCAAAGAGCTCGGTCTCGACAAATAACAGGGCAAGCTGAAAAGGAAAATCTGATGGAATTTTTAAATGTTTCAGAAAATGAGGGGCTTCTCAATAAGGCGCAGGCGATTCTTGCAGAAATAACGCCGAAATTCTCGGTTTGGGCAAAGCGTCTTGGCTACAAAAGAGCAGGAATAATGTCTCCGTGCTCAACAGCGGAAGGCGATTTTTACTACATTACTGACAGTTTCGGGATAGAAGCCATAGAAATGGCAAAATTCCACGAATCAGAAGAATTTTGGAGCGAGACAATTTCAAAAACATTTGAATGGCAGTGCTTTTCATCAGATTTTAACGAGACAGAAAAATTCAGGCAGTTTTTCAGAGAATCAGATTTTGAAAAAATAAGCAAAATTTTCTTTCTTCCATTTGGAGAGCGCGAGCGTCCTTATATTTTTGTCACTGTTGAATTCATGGACGACGATGACTTGACTTTAGATGAAGCATCAAAAACCGCAATTCAGCTAAAAAACATCAAGGAATTTCAGAATCAGAACAGCAGAATTCACACAAAACTTGAGAAAAATATTGATTCAGGACTGAAAATTTCCAGCAGCAGGCTTTTTATTCTTTCACTCCGCTCTTGGATTGAAGACGCAATAAAAACAGCTGAATTTGAAAACAGAGAAATAAAAAACGCAGTGATTGAGTCAATCGCCTCGTCAGCCTGCGAAAAGATGTCCTCGCTTTTCCGCGCGCCAAATTGCATTTCGAACGGAAAAAACGGAGAAGTGAAAATCGTGCTTTTTGCAAAAGAGGATCCAGACGAGCAGCTCTTGGCGCACCATATCTCAAAAACTCTGATTTCTTTTCTCGGAAATCCAAGCTCAAACGTTGTAAAGCCGACTTTTTTGCCAGCAGGAATTTGCCAGAACAAAAAAGGAACAGTCGCATTTCTTTCCCAGGAATAGAAATTGTCAGTGGAATACGCATGCGAAACCGCAAAAAACGGAGAAAAAACCTGCCTAATCAACGGCAAATATCTTCATTCAAAATATAATCCATCTTTAGAAGGTGAAAAATTTGCCGCGTCTTTGGCTGCAGATTTTTCACCTTTATGCGTCTTGATTTTAGAGCCGGCACTCTCCTACTCCGCGAAATTCCTGAGAATAAAATTTCCACATGCGAAGATTTGCTGCGTCCGGTTTTTTGAAGATTTCAAGGATTACGATTCGCTTTGGGATTGCGCTTTCTATGGAGCTGACGAAAATTTCTGCAATTTAGGAAAAGATCTTTACAATGCATTCGGCGAAGAAATTTTGATGAGCACGCTTGTTTTTGACTGGCAGCCAAGCAAAAATATTTTTCCGAATGAAAATTTAATATGCTGGCAAGAAATAAAAAAAGCAATCTTAAATGCAAGAGATATTCTTGGAACACGCTCGTATTTTTCAAAAAGATGGCTTAAAAATTCAGTTCAATTCTGCAAAAAAATAAATTCCGGGTTTATTTTCGATTCTTCAAAACACGGAACCTTCCAAAATTCAAAGCCTGTTTTGCTCGCGGCGTCAGGACCGTCATTAAAAAGCTCGCTCCCGTTTATAAAAAAATACCGGGAGATTTTTTTCTTGATTGCTGTTTCATCAGCGCTTCTTCCGCTAGTTTCATCAGAAATTGAACCGGATTTGACAATTTCAAGCGACGGCGGATTTTGGGCAAAAAGACATCTCGCCTTGATTTCTGACTCAAAAAAGAACAGCGGCAGAACTTTTGGAATTGAAGCCGAAGGCGCCTGCTTTTCAGAAATTCTTGAAAACAATGAGCTTGTTCCGTTTTGCTATGCCGATGGACTTGAGCAAGCCCTTTTACAATCGATTGGCTGCCCTTTTATTCTGACAAAAAGGAACGGAACGGTCGCAGGAACTGCTCTAGAATTCGCATTTTCATTTACGGACGGAAAGATTTTCCTTGCAGGTTTTGATCAGGCGCCGGCCCCTGGATTTCAGCACACACAGCCGAATGCTCTTGAAAATATTTCGCAAAAAAATGATTTTCGGCTTTCAACAAAAGAAACCAGGCTTACAAAATCGCGTTTTGCCTCAGAAAAAACGCTTGAAATTTACAGAAACTGGTTCGTCTCAAATTCACAGAAATTCTCACAGCGGGTTTTCAGAATTTCAGATGATTACAATTTTCCGTTTTCACTCGGAAAAATAAGAGACATAAACTGGAAGAATTTTGAAAAAATTTCAGAAACTCAAAACATTTCTTCAGAAAAAAACGGACAGAATCAGATTGCAAGAAAATATTTTAAGCTCGCACTACCCCAAAACGAACGAAAAAAAAGAATAATCTCAAAACTAAAAGAGCTTTCATCTTTCGAATTTTTTATCAGCGAAGTTTTTCCGCTTGATTCTCTTCTGTTAAAAAGAGAAATAAATGAAGAAAAAAAGCTTGAGCTTAAGAAAAAACTTGATGAAAAAATCAGAAATCTTCTTAAAGAAATTGAAGAAAAAATCTAAATATGAGCGAAGAAACATTTTATTCCGGCATAATTTTCTCTAAAGACGGCAAAAAAATTCCTGTAAAAGCAGGAATTTCATTTCATTCAAAATATTCTCCGGAACGGGAAGCTGAAAATTTTGCGGCCCAATTTGAAAAAAGCAGATTTTTTATTGTCTTGGGGCTTTGCGGAGGTTACCACATAAAGAAGCTTCATGAAAAATTTCCACAGACAAAAATAATCGCGGTAGAAAATTCAGATGCCGATATAGAATTTCTGTCACAAATCGAAACTGTTAAAAATCTTAAAAATGAAAAAAATATTTTCATCATAAGCAAAAAAAAACTTGAAAAAACGCTGATTGAAAATTATCTTCCGGCAATTGACGGCGGCCTTTTTGTAAAATCTCTCCGCTCTTATGAAAATGCGTTTGAAAAAACAGCCGCTGAAGAAATTGAAATCATAAACCGCGCGGTAAAAACGGTTTCCGCAGACTATTCAGTTCAAAAGCATTTCGGAAAAATCTGGCAAAAAAATATTCTGAAAAATCTTTCGCTCGCAGAAAGATGTGAAATTTTCCAGGACTTTATCTCGGATTTTCAGACATCAAAGACGGCGGCGATAATCGCGGCGGGACCAAGTCTGAACAGAACAGCGGAAGAACTAAAAAATGAGCGGGAAAAATATTTTATAATCTCGACAGACACAGCTTACGGCTCTCTCTCAAAAAAAGGAATCGATGCGGATGTTGTAGTTTCGGTTGACGGACAAATGGTCTCACACTCGCATTTTATGTTCCAGCCGGCAAAAAAAACAAAATTCGTCTTTGATTTATGCGCTAATTCAGACGCTGTGCAAAAAATTCTCGGCTGCGGAAACAAAATTTTGCTTTCAGAATCATCTCATCCGCTTGCAGTTTTCGCAAACAGCTACAACAATAAAAATCATTTTGTCCATCTTGAAACCGGAAGCGGAACTGTAACAATTGCAGCCGCAAATTTTGCGGTCCTTTCAGGATTCAAAAAACTAAAACTTTTCGGAGCGGATTTTTCTTATTCAAACGGGCTTCCATACGCAAAAGGGACTTATCTTGACACGAATTTCAGGCAAAATGAAAACAGAATCAAAACCGCAGAGTCGAAATTTGTGAATCTTCTTTACAGAACAGAAATCAAAACAATATCAAAGACCGTGTTCACAACGGAAATTCTTGAATCATACAAGAAAACCATGGAATATTTTTTTGCCGCCACCGGAATCGAAAAAAAACATGGGGACGAATATTCATCAGAAAAAACTGAAAAAAAAGCGGAAAAAAAATTTGAAAGGTTCAGTTTTTCAGATTTCAAGAAGAATTACACCAGCGCGCTAGAAAAAATCAGAAAATCAGAAAAAGAAATCGACATGGAATCGCCTGTTTTCATGACTCTGCTTCCGCTTTGCGCCGCGCTCGGCGGGAACCGTTTTCTTGCATACTCCAAAACATTAAGTTATACTAAAAGTCTATGAAAAGACCAATTACAATAATTTCGGTTATCAGCATTTTACTTTTTATTGCAGCTTTATCGTGGTTTGGAATTGGCATTTATGAAGACAAAAAGTCAGGAAGCGAGCAGAACGAGCGCGTTTTTGACACTTTAGTCTTTAAAACTGTGAGCGCCGCAAATCAATACAAAATCGGGACTCCGGACTTTTCAAAGAAATTCATAGAAGCAATCGGAAAAATTGAAAATTACAGCGCGCTCCGGCTCGAAGCAAACGGGAATCTTATCTATTCCTATCCTCCGGCAGGATTCTCGCATCCATCGCCTTCTCTAACAAACTCTTTCAGGAAAACGCAGGCTGCAGGAAGCGGAATTTCGCTCACAATTTCGGCTTCAATGTATTCGATTCAGACAAATTCTGTCTATCATTACGCGCGTTTTGCCTTTATTCTTATTCTTCTTGGAACTTCAATATCGCTTATTCTGCTTGTGATTTTACGTGATAAAAAAGAAAATTTTCCATCAGAAGAAAACACCTTTTCTGATCCACGGCACGAAGACGAAATCGATATTGACTATGCGGGTAAAGAGCCTGCTTTTTTTGATAACACGGCAGAAGAAACAGAATCAACAGAAGACTTTCAAGAAAAATCAGAAAAAGAAGAAAACCCTTTTGATAAGCTGGATTTTGGCGGCCAAGAAAAAAATGAAAGCGCAGACAATAAAGAAAGCGATGCAGACACTTATTCAGAATCTTGCAATGATGACGCCAATGATGAAAAAGAGGCGGATGAAGCCAACGAAACTTTTCAAGAAAATCAAGACAGCGATATAGAAGAAGATCAGCTTCCTTTTGCGACTGATATTTCAGAGGACGAGATTTTCAGTGATTTTGATGATGAAAAAAGCGGTGAAAACATTCCGGAAAAGCAGGAAGATTTTTTCAGTACTGAATCAGAAAAAGTTTTAGAAAACAAAAAAGACTTTGAAGCCGGGCAAAAAGGAAGTTTAATTTCAGAGCCAGAAGACAATCAAGATAATGACGAGAAAACGCTTGATGAAGACAGCGCAGAAACTTTCAATATTCCGGAAGAGACAAGCGGGAACAACGATTTTATCGCCAATATTGACTTTGATGAAAACGAAATTATTTCACCTTCAACTGGGCTGAAAATGCAGAGCTCGCTTTCAGAAAGCCTCGAAGAAAAAATCAGATTATCGCTAAATGAAAACAGGGAGCTTACACTTGCGCTCTTGAAGGTCAACAATTTAGACCGCGGAAATGAAATTTCAAACAGGCTTGTTGAAATCTTGAAAAATGACCTTCCTAGCGCCGCGGAAATTTTTGAATACAACTCAGACGGATACGCGATTATTCTCTGCGATGCCGGGTTAGGCTCATGCGCGGAGACTTTTGACAAAATCTATGAAAACATCACTTCGTATTTGCGGGAAAACAACTCAGCAAATGAAGTTGTAATAGGTCTTTCATCTGTAAGCGGAAGAAACATCGATTCACAGCGGCTTGAAACAGAAGCATCGCAGGCTTTAAACCACGCGCTTGAAGATCCAGACTCGCCGATAATCGCATTCAGGGCAAATCCTGAAAAATATCGGGAATATATAGAAAATAGGAAAAATTAAAAGACAGATAAAAAAATCATCCGCAGATTACACGCTAAAAATATAAAAACTTGGAATTTTAGCGTCACTAATCCGGATCAAAGCCGTCAAGCAAGTCGGAAAGCTTCTGGGCAAAAGACGCCAGCTGGCTATTATCCGGGAATTTTTCTTTCATAACAAAATAGCATTTCTCCGCGTCTTCGGCCCGTCCAATGGTTATCAAAAGCGTTATGTAGTTCTCCAAAATCGACTCGTTATACGGATTTTCTTCCATCAGAATCTTGTATTTTGCAAGAGCCGTGTCATAATCGCCCTTGACCGCATAAATATATGCAAGCGAAAGTTTCAGCGAAAGATTGTTCTTGTCCAAAGAAAGCAACTCGCCATACGCACCGATAGCCTTGTCATAGTTTTTCCCAAGCGCATAAGCCCTGGCAAGCTTATAGCTTACAGAAAGATACAGTTCCTTATTGCGCATGGCTTTCTTATAATATTCAACAGCCTTCGTATAATTTTTGATTCCCATGTAACCGTCGCCAATTGCGTTGTACTCAGCGGCAAGATTCTTAAGGATAATCTTAGTCTCCCCTGGAATTTTTATTCCGGACTCAAGAATCTGGCTAGAAGCACAGCCGGAAAAAAGCGAGGAAATAGCCAGAAAAATCAAAAAAAACTTAGGCTTCATCTTTTATTCTCAGCCGAGAACTGTCTGCTCAATTTTTGTAAGCTGATTATGATAAAGAGATGCGATTGAAGCTCCATAATCGGCAATCAGGCGGATAATATTCCGCGGATTTTCTTTCTTATCGCAGCCGTTCAGACGGTCTCCCGCATCGCCTAACCCCGGCATGATATATGCTTTTTCGTTTAAAACCGGGTCAAGCCACATTGTGTACAAAGTGCAGTTCGGAAGCGCGCGCGCAACCCGCAAAGTTCCTTTCAGCGCTGAAATCACATTGAAAAATTTTATTGATTTCGGATAAACGCCCTGGGACTCAAGATATTTCACAACCGTAACGAGAGATCCGCCGGTCGCATTCATAGGATCGGCGAAAACCCAGTCTTTGCCGTCAAGCTCCTCAAGATTAAAGAAAGACTTGTGGAGATCAAGAATGTATTCCATGTTGTTCTCTGATTTTGAGTCGTCGCGGTTAATTTTAAAAAGCGCAAACGGAGTTACATATCTATGGCTTGAATAAGCCTCGATTTCCTTTGACATAATAATGCTCGGAAGCAGAGCGCCGCGGAGCATCACGCACATGACAGAATTCTCGATTTTTGAATCGATGTCAGGAATTTTATGCACAGCGAAATTCTGGCATGGATAAGTTACAGGCGTCTTTACAATAAAATGTCCCTTTTTATCAGCATGCTGGTCTGTGTATGCAAGCCGGAAAAGCATTTCGTATGCGCGCTGTGAATAATAAACAAATTCCTGATGGTCAGTATTCACATCGCGGAGCTTTGAAATAACCCGGCTAGCTTCAGCGTGGCTTCCCTCGTCTGTTTCAAAAGAAAAAACTTTTATCTGAGAATTTTCCTTGCAGATTTTCTGAAGCTCGTGTCCGATTCTGTCAAAACAGCCGACAATTTTTTCCTCGTCTTTCGGGTCAAAATACTGCATCGCCTCTTTGTACATTTCGCCAAGAAGAGTGATTTTATCCTGGTCGCCTTTTGTCAAATATCCGTCCAAATCTTCGGCTTTCAGGACTATTTTTTCTCCATTTTTATTCATTTTTAGAACCCCTCTATTTTAAGATTTTTAATAAGCTGTCATATCCTAAAGTAATATCAGTTATTGTGATTTCACAAGAGCCTGTCTGAACAATTTTTGCAGGAATCGGAAACAGGGCGAGCTTTAATGCGGCGCAAGCAGCTTTCACAGTTCTTGAATCGCTCATCTTCAAGACAATTTTAAGGGCAAATTGCTTTCCGTCTTTTAGATTTTTTAGCTCGCCAAAAATGCTTTCAACAGGCGACGTGACATCTGCGCCCAAAAAAGACTTTATAAAAGCTTTCGGAAAGGGAGCATAGAGCAGAATCTCTCCGGAATTCTCTCTCTTCAAAAACTCATAGACATCCGCGCGCATTGAAACAGAATGAAGATCATTGGAAGCGCACTCATCAAAACGGCCAAGCATCTCCTCAACATCTCTAGAAACAACAGCGACTGAAGATGAAGGCAGGCTAAGCTTGTATTTAGATTTTTCGCTTGAATAAATTCTGTGGTCTTTATATTCGCTTTTTGACCAGCCTTTTTTTTCTGTCAGCGCAAGGCTAATCATTCTCGAAGGAAAATTTCCGCCGGCAGAAAGCTGAGTTTTTCCGTTCATGTCTACGCAGATATAAATATCGTCTGTGCGCTCTGAAATTTTTCTTGCCTCGCTTTCAGAACAGTCAGAAATCTTCATGAAAGCCTTGTTCACGAAATCCATATTCGGCTGGACAGGAACAACGAAATAAACAGCGCCGTCATCGCTTAAAAGCTCGGCAGGATCAACAGGATTTTCAACAGGAGCGGACTTGCAGGCCACAAAAAAAAGGCTTGCCGCCGTAAAAATAACAGCAGCAAGTCCTGAGAATTTAAGCTTTAACAACGCTTACTCTCCATTTTTTATCTTCAGAATCGATGTCCGAGCCGGCGAAATCTTCTTTCCACTCTGATTTAACAGCCAAGGTTTCGCCTGAAATCAAGTCCTTAAACATCACGTAGGCCTCTTTCAGCTCAGTGTCTCCGCCCAAGGTCAAGATGATTCTGTCAGAAACCTCGAATCCGCTTTCTTTTCTAAGATTCTGAATTCCGCGGATTAAGTCTCGCACATAGCCCTCTTTTCTAAGATCATCAGAAATCTTTGTGTCAAGAGCGACTGTCAAAGTTCCGTCGTTAAGAACTTTCAAGTCTTCCTTTTCTTTTCTTTCAACGAGAATTGACTCGCCGTCAAGCTCCACTTTTTCGCCGTCAACAGTAATCGCAATTTTTCCGCCGTCAACAACTCTCGCTATTTCAGAATCAGAAAGCTTCAAAATTTCAGCCGCGGCGGCTTTCATTTTCGCTCCGAGCTTCTTTCCAAGAACCTTAAAATTAGCCTTTGCGCTGTATTCAACCAAATCGCTTTCTTTATCATGGAATTCAACGCACTTTACATTGAGCTCCTCGACGATTGTATCCTTCATTGACTCAAGAACATTTTTCTCTTCTTCGTTCCGTGTAACAAGCTCGGCTTTTGCAAGCGGCTGGCGGTTCTTTAAATTGAAAGTATTTCTAAGAGAATGGCCCATTGAAACAGCTTTCTGCACTGTCGCCATCTTAAATTCAAGAGCTTCATCGCGAAGATTTTCGTTATAAGAAGGGAAATCACAAAGATGAACCGACTCGGGATCGCTTTCAGTTTTCAAATTCTGATAAATTTCCTCCGTAACAAACGGAATAAAAGGAGCCGCGGCTTTCGCAAAAGTCATAAGGGCGTAGTAAAGAGCCGCATACGCTTCTTTTTTGTCAGCATCATTTTCAGATTTCCAGAATCTTCTTCTAGAACGTCTGATATACCAGTTATTAAGCTCGTCAATAAAATTGATTAAAGGATCGATTGCCGCGCTCAAGTCATAATCATCAAGAGCAGATGAAACATCCTTTACCATTTTCTGAGCCATTGAGACAATCCATGCGTCAAGCGGAGTTGAAGGCTTTTTACCGTCAAATTCGTGACCTGTGCAAGTGATTTTGTCAATGTTCGCATAAGTGATAAAGAATGAATATCCAGACCAAAGAGGAATCAAGAAATTCTTTATAACTTCACGAACTCCGTTGTCTGAATAACGAAGGTCATCTGCCTTAACAACAGCGGAATGAGTAAGGAAGAGACGAAGAGCGTCTGCGCCAAACTTATTAATCGCCTCAACAGGGTCAGTATAGTTGCGCAAAGATTTAGACATTTTGCGTCCGTCTTCTGCAAGAACAAGACCGTTTACGATACAGTTCTTGAATGCCGGGCGTCCAAACAAGTGAGTTGCAAGGATTGTAAGCGTATAGAACCAGCCACGGGTCTGGTCA
The DNA here is from genome assembly GCA_963611155.1 of bacterium. Classification (GTDB taxonomy): domain Bacteria; phylum Spirochaetota; class Spirochaetia; order Treponematales; family Treponemataceae; genus Treponema_D. Next base: position 10,294 of record CAVDRA010000021.1, read on the forward strand.
AGTCCTTCAGAAATAAAGTCAGCAGGAAAATGCTTTTCAAAATATTCTTTATTTTCAAAAGGATAATGCTGCTCGGCATAAGGCATTGAACCAGATTCAAACCAGCAGTCAAACACTTCCGGAATACGGCGCATTGTGCCGCTCTTACATTCCGGACAGGCAAAAGTAATTTTATCAACAAACTGTTTATGCAAATCTTCCGGGTAAATTCCAGAAAGCTCTTTTATTTCCTGGCGGGAACCAACACAAATCTTGTGTCCGCAGTCAGAATTGTCGCATCTCCAGATTGGAATCGGGTTGCCCCAGTAGCGGTTGCGGCTTACAGCCCAGTCGCGGGCGCCGGCAAGCCATTTTCCAAAGCGTCCCTCTTTAATGTGGGCAGGCTGCCATTTAATCTGGCTGTTTGAATTCAAAAGCTCCTTGTGATAGTCAGCAACCTTTACAAACCAAGAGCCGATTCCGCGGTAAATCAAAGGCGAGCCGCATCTCCAGCAGTGCGGATAAGAGTGCATATGCTGGTCTTTTTTTACAAGCTTTTTTTCTGCCTTTAGGCGCGCGATAATGTCTTTATCGCAGTCCTTTACAAATCTTCCCTGAAAATCAGAAACTTCGGCTGTAAATTTACATTCAGCGTCAATCGGCTCAACATTCGGAACCCCGCTTCCTTTAAAAACCTTGTTATCATCTTCACCAAAGGCAGGAGCAATATGAACAATTCCTGTTCCGTCCTCTGTTGAAACATAGGCAGCGTTGAACATTCTGAACGCGCCTTCCGCGCATTTCTGTCCGGAAATTTTCTCGCATTCCGCCGCGTCAGCGAGCTTTTCAAAATAAGGGAAAAGAGGCTCGTAGTGCGCGCCAATAAAATCTTTTCCTTTTTTCGTATAGATTATTTCGTAGTCATCTTCATTTTTGTAGTAAGAGCCAAGACGAGCCTCTGCCATGATGTAGTAGTCGCCGGATTCTTTGTCGAGAATCTTAACATAGTCAATCTCCGGTCCCATGCAAAGACCGAGGTTAGAAGGCAAAGTCCACGGAGTTGTAGTCCAAGCGACAAAATAAGTTCTGCCGTTCTCAATCTCTTTGTCCTCAAAAGAAGCGGGAGCTTTCGTAACCTTGAATCTTACAGTAACAGCGGTTTCGGTAACATCTTTATAGCCCTGGGCAAGCTCATGAGTAGAAAGAACAGTCGCGCAGCGCGGGCAGTACGGAAGAATATATTTTCCCTCGTAAATCAGCCCCTTGTCCCACAAAGCCTTCGCAACCCACCAGATTGACTCCATGTAGTCAGGATTCATTGTCTTGTAGTCGTTGTCAAAATCAACCCAGCGTCCCATGCGGGTAATTGTCTTGCGCCATTCAGAAGTATATTTAAGAACAGAAGCCTTGCACTTATCGTTGAAATTCGCGACACCGTAAGCTTCAATCTCGTGCTTAGAGTTGATTCCAAGCTCCTTTTCAATCAAATTCTCGACAGGCAAGCCGTGGCAGTCCCAGCCGAACCGGCGCTCAACCTTTTTGCCCTTCATTGTCTGGTAGCGTGGAATAATATCTTTTATAGTAGACGGAATAAAATGTCCAAAATGAGGCAGACCTGTAGCAAACGGAGGCCCGTCAAAAAATACAAATTCCTCAGCCTTGTCGCGCTGGCGGATCGACTTCTTAAAAATGTCATTGTCGTTCCAAAACTTTAAAACTTCTTCTTCCTGCTTCGGAAAATCTGCTTTTGAATCAATTGACTTGTACACAATATTCCTCTTGTTATTCAAAATTAAAATATTATATAAAAAACCTCTGGATTGTTCTATACATTGCAAGATTGCAGACATTGCCGGCAGACATGCCGGCAGACCTAAAAAAGCATTGCATACATGCGGCGGGAAAAACTAAAAAAAGACGGAGAAATTGAAGAGCAGCCCATGTCCGCTCACGTGCCCGGCGCTTAAAAACAATGCCCAGCTGCTCCGGGTTCGCTCGCCGCTCATCGCCGGCAATTTTTTTTCAGCAGGCAAACAAAAAAAGTCATCTTAAAATTCAAAAATGCCGGCGACTTTGCCCTGCGCATCTGGCGTAGCATTTTCTCCCGGCTGCAAGTATCTAGAATAGAGACAAAAAAAGCGGGCATTCCAAAAGGAAAACCCGCTTAAAAAGCTGCCTGTAGGACTTGGACCCACGACCCCGAGATTACAAATCACGTGCTCTACCAGCTGAGCTAAGGCAGCAAGTTTTCAAAGCTTAAATAAAATTTGAGAGAATGTCAAGAGGAGAAAGATTTACATGTCAATGGTTTTCGTTAATTTTAATAAACTTTTTTTTAATTTTTTTTGCGATAAGATAAAAAGACGGACAGAATCAAAAGAGAATGTGTCGGACATACTGCAAAAAGCAAAAAATAGCAAGGTCAAAATGACCGGTGTGATTCTTCAAAACTGAATTTATATACATAACTCTCCGCTTTTTCATTTCTAAGCATCTGCTTATATGCCCAATTTCTAGCTTGCTCTTCAAGAACTGTTGTATAAAAGCCTTTTCCAAAATCACGTCTGTTCTGAGATTTTTCCAAGTCAATCTTTTCAAAAAACGAATCCGAACCATGATACAAAATCAGTTCAGTATTTTTTGAGATATTTTTATTAACAAAATCAAAAACTTCTTCCAAAGCAATCTGATGCAGATATTCATGCTGAACAAGCATTTTTTCCATAATATGATTTCTATGAAAAATTTCTGTGTTTTCTTCATAAGTCAAAATTGTTAGTTTTTGCATAATTTTCAAGTGCCAATATAAAAAGAAATTCTATATCTGCCTGCTTACTCATTTTTTCTTCTCCAGGCATTTGTTAACATGACTTGCCCCGCAAGACCTGAAAACTTTCCTTAATTATATTCCGCCACTTTCAAAGTTCCAAAGCATTCGGGTGTTTTGCAGTCTGACGGATTTTTGCGGACTGCTTGTTTTGTTGCGGTGATTTTTTTGTCTGCGTAGAGTACAACGTCTTTTATCACGAGTTTCTGGACTGCGCTGATAAACGTTTCCATACTGTCTTTGAGCATTGTCTCAGGCGAGAAAATCACCTTCACGTCGTCAATGTCGTTCGCGGTAACCTGCGCGGGCTTTTCCCAGCCTTTGCAGCTGTGCCTGAACCCGAGCTAAAAAATGCCGAAGCTGTCAAGGCGCACTTTATAGCCGAGCATCATATATTTTGGGACTGTGAGAAGAAGGCTTCTGATAACGCCGACTACTTCCGTGGCTGTGAG
>CAVDRA010000022.1:0-13370 GCA_963611155.1 bacterium
AGGCTGGCGCTCTTGAGTCTTATCTTTCTCCAAATGCTAAAAATGTTCCGTCTTATGCTCTGTCAAAAGACAGCACATGGACCGGCTTTTGTGTTCTTTCGCTTGGAATCGGAGTGAACAAAGGCCGTTTTGAGGAGAAATTTCCTGGAGTTCCATTTCCGAAAACCTGGGACGATTTATTGAATCCTTTGTTCAAGGGCGAGATTGTGCTTACAAATCCAGTTGCGTCTTCTACAGCGTATCTTTTTGTTCAGAATCAGCTTCAGCGGCTCGGCTGGGATGCCGGCTGGAAATATCTTTTGGATCTGGCGCCTCTTGTCGGGCAGTTCCCTGATAGCGGAAGCGCGCCGGCAAAGCTTTTGGGAACTGGCGAGTATGCGATCGGTGTTTCATATCTTCATGCTGTAGCTAAATACAAGGCTGACGGTTTTGACTTGGTTGCGGTTGCGCCTCCGAAAACTGTCGGGGATGTTGACTGTATCTCAATCATGAAGAACACAAAGAATCTTGAAAGCGCTAAGAAATTTGTGGACTTTATGCTTTCTCCTCAAGCGCAGGAGCTTATGAGCTCGATAGACTTTACTGTTCCTGTTAATCCGGAGGCGAAAGGCGCTGAAGGCTCAATTCCTGTCAGCGAGCTTGACTTGATTGACTACGACTCTAAGAAAGCTTCTTCCCAAAAAGATGAGGTTCTTTCGATCTGGTCAAAAAATGTAAAATAAAACAAAGATACGCCGCCGCTTTTTGCTAAATTGAAAACGGCGGCAGACGCAGGGGCAGATTTGAAATTCGATTCAAGCCGCCGCAGCAAGTCACTTGCTTTTTCATGGGCATTTGTTGCGGTGTTTTTTTTGGTTTTTATAGTTTTTCCTCTTTTATGCGCGGCATTTTCAGTCCGTCTTGAAGATTTTGCCGCTGTTTTAACGCAGCCTGTCTGGCACGAGACTATGCGGAACACGTTTTTGGAATGTGTTTCATCCACATCGCTTTCTGTTTTTACCGGCTATGTTTTCGCATATGCAGTTGTAAAAGGAAATATTCCGTTCAGACGCTTTTTCAGTGTTCTTCCTGTTCTGCATTTGATTACGCCTCCTTTTGTTGGCGGTCTCGCGTTTATTCTGCTTTTTGGCAGGCGGGGATTTATCACGCACAGTCTTCTCGGTCTCGATATTTCGCTTTACGGCTTCTGGGGACTTTTAATTGCCCAGACTCTCTGTTTTTTTCCGATGGCGTATCTTATCTGTGCTCAGACTCTGAAAGGAATCAATCCGAATCTTGAGCAGACCGCGCGCGGAATGGGAGCGGGCGAGACTAAAATTTTTTTTACAGTCACGCTTCCGTTGAGCTTTCCGGGAATTATCTCGTCTTTTCTGTTTATTGCGGTGAGCGTTTTAAGCGACTTTGGAAATCCCCTGATTGTGGCGGGAAGATTCCGTGTTCTTGCCCTTGAAATCTACACGCAGCTTACAGGCTGGCTAAAAGTTGGAACGAGCGTTGTACTTGGAATTGCGCTTGTTGTTCCGAGCGTTCTTCTTTTCTTTTTGCAGAACAGGATAAATTCAAAAATCGGCGTAAAAACTGCGACTCTAGGCGGAAAAAGCGCTTTTTTATGCGGGCAAAATCCTAATTTCTTTCACAATGGCGGGGGAAAAGCGAAAATTTTTCTTTTTGTTTTTGTGCTTTTTATCTCGGCTTTGATTTTGTTTCAGGCTGCGGCGATTGCGGCAGGCAGTTTTCAGCAGCTTTGGGGAGTAAAAACCGCTTTTACTTTGAGCCACATGAAAGCTGTTTTTGGCTACGGGCTTGAAATCCGCAATTCCCTTGTGTTCGCTTTTGTTTCTGCGTTTTTGGGAACGGGCATTGCCTCTCTTGCGGCTTATCTTGTTCACAGAACCGAAGTTCCGTTCCGAAAAGCGATTGATATTTTTGCCCAGCTCCCTTCTGCGATTCCGGGAACGCTTCTCGGGCTTTCAATTTCTGTCGCCGCGAATTTTGTCCATTTTAAATGCTCTCCGTTTCTGATTATAATTGCGATGACGGTCGCCTTTATGCCGTTCGCTTACCGCTCTGTTTCAAATTCCTATCTTCAGATAAGCAGAACACTTGATGACGGGGCGAGAGCTCTTGGAGCGAACCAGCTGACGGTGCTTGCGACGATTCTTGTTCCTGTCGCAGGAGGAGGTGTGTTCAGCGGTTTTGTCTACGATTTTATACGTGGTGTGGGAACTTTGAGCGCTGTCATCTTTCTTGTGTCTTTTACGACTCCGCTTTCTTCGATAAAAATTATAAATTTAGCCGAGCAGGGCGACTGGGGAAAAGCCGCCGCGTTCGCTCTGGTTCTGACTTTAATAACTTTTGCTGTTTTGGCTCTCTCATTTCTGATTCTAAAACGCAAAAAACATTCGAGGTAGATATGCCTTTTCTTTCGATTGAAAATATTTCCTTTTCCTACGGGAAAAACGATGTCTTAAAAGGATTCTCGCTTGGGGTTGAGGAAGGAAGCTTTACAACCTTGCTTGGCTCAAGCGGATCTGGAAAAACGACTCTTCTGCGCCTTATCTCAGGATTTTTGGAGCCTTCGTCAGGAGTTATAAAAATCGGGGGAAAAACAATTAACGGAATTTTGCCTAACAAAAGGCAGACAGGCTTTGTTTTTCAGGACTATGCGCTTTTTCCGCACATGACGGTTTTCCAGAATCTTTCTTATGGCCTGAAAATAAAACGGCATGGCCAAACATCAAAAAAAGAGACTGCGGAGCTTGTGTTAAAAACTGCTGAAAATCTTGGAATTCAGAACTTGCTGGAGCGTTTCCCGTCTGAGCTTTCAGGCGGGCAGCAGCAGCGGGTAGCCCTTGGACGCGCCCTTGTCTTAAAACCGTCGCTCCTGCTTATGGACGAGCCTCTTTCTTCATTGGACACGAATTTAAGGCAGAAAGTCCGCGGTGAGCTGAAAGAAATTCAGCAGAGACTGAAAATAACTACGGTCTATGTTACGCATGACCAGGAAGAAGCGCTGAGCCTTTCAGATAAAATCGCAGTTATGGAAAAAGGAAAGCTCTTGCAGTATGGAACTCCGCATGAAATTTACTTTGAGCCGAAAGATAAATTCACGGCGGAATTTATAGGCCGCGCGAATTTCTTAGGAAAAACGATGGTCCGGCCAGAATGGATCCGCCTTGAAAAAGACTCCGTCAAAGCGGACTTTTTTGGAATTGTCGAGTCGTCGGAATTTTTGGGGGCTTTCACGAGATACAGAATTTCGCTTGTGGAAAAAAGCCCCGGCGGAGAAATATCAGCCGGAAAAACTTTTGTTGTTGACGAGCCGACAGTCCTTTCATCAGAAATCAGAAATGGAGACAGAGTTGGAATTTCTTTTCTAAGAAAAGCCGAGATAAGCTGAAAGTTCATGAAGTGCAGAATTTTCCGGATTTTTTTCGCGCGCAAGTTTTGCTTTTCGCCGTTTTTTAGGTTTCTGGCTTAAAAAGCGGCTATTTTTCCAGGACAAAGATATATTCAGAAACGTGAAGGCTTCTTTGTCTGAGATTTCGGCTTCCACGGAAAGTGTTATATTCAATCTCCACGGTTTTTGTCTTGCCGTATTTTTCGAGCATCGCCTTCATCTCGTCTAAAGAAATAAATCCTTCTGAATTGTATGAAATAATCAGATATTTTGAATCCAGACTTCCCACGATTTTCTCCATCTCGGGAAGGGCGAATTTTGCCTTGTTAAAAAGCGAGCGGTTCCAGTCCTGTGTGATTCCGCTCACATGGCTGGTTTTGACGTCGAGCGAATTTTTTAGAATAAGATTCAGCATGAAATAGTTTGAGCCGTAAGGATGCTGGTTGTATGGCGGGTCTAGATAGGCAATGTCCAGGCCTTTTAGCTCTTTTGAAAGAATCGCCGCGTCTTTCTGGAAAATTTCAGTTTCTGTCTCGAAGTTGCTGAGGACAGGCTCTTTAAGCTCTATTTTTCCGAAAATTCGCGTGAGCGCGTTTTTTCCTGCCGCCCCGAAACAGCCGATTCCGGTGTTCTTGTCTTTGTAGAATCCTTTAAAAACACCGCTTGTGTTCACATGGATCGAAGCTTCAGTGATTAGCGGGGCCAAAAAATATTTTTTTAGATTCTCGTCTGCGGCAATCTCGTCAATTAAGGACCTGTATGTGTCGATCAAAAGCGCGTTTTCGCGTGTGTAGAAAACTCTTTCTCCTTTTTTGATGTTCAAGTCGTCTTCTGGAGCGTAATTTTTTGCGATAATTCCCTCGATTTTATTCTCTTCGCTCCGGCTTATGATTTTGGAGCGGGCTGATAAATACAAGTCTCTTGGAAAATCTTTTTTGTTTGAAAGATAGCACGAATTTATCATGCGGGAATAGTTTTCAAGGTCATTTGCGATTAGCTTTTGAGAATGTTTTTTTAGCATTCTCGAGACGATTCCGCTTCCTGAAAAAATATCCGCGCATATCATTTTTTCTTTCCCCAGCGATTTTGAAATCTGGTCTACCTCGTTTTCGATATTACGGAGAAGCGCGCGTTTGTTTCCAAGATAGGTGATAATCTGGGAGGTCAGATAAAGAGGATACTCATTTTTTTCTGTTGAATTTTCTGGCATAATTCTATGTTGCAAAACTGCTTGATGAAGATGATTCTGAAAGCATTGTATAATACGATTAATTTTGCAGAAAATCCACTGAAAAAAGCCATTTTATGTAAACTTTCCGTTCGTAACCGATCTTATTTTTTTAGCAGCGGAAAAATTGAATCTTATTTTTTTTGATTTCTGCCTGAAAAAAATGGGGCAAAGCAAAAAGCCGGCCGCCAGAATCTTTAGATAAATTTTTTTATATTGCGTTTAAGTCCGCCGCCAAAGAGAAACAAAAATGGACATGAGCTGAAGAAAAATATGCCTGGAAATTCTACAGTAGTTTCTGTGCAAGAATTATCTCCTAAATCCGTTGAACCGCTTCCGGAAATTACCGCGGTGCGCTAAAACAAAGAGAATATCGCCTTGCATTTATAGGAAGAAACTTTCTTCATTAAAATTGTCTTTGTGTTTTTGGACCTATAAAAAGAGCTTCAGCAAGTTTTGCAGGCCTAGCATCGCCATAAAACAGGCAGTCTTCAAGAAAAATCAAAGAAAGCTTTTTTCTGTTTTTACTTTGGAAAAAATATTCGGATGATAAATCTTGCCTTCAAAAATAGAATGATATTTTTCAAGTTCTTCTCTTAGCTTTTTCGCTTCGGAAGTTTTTATGCTGTATTTTGTTGAAAAAGAGAGCGCTCCGATTGCGCATATTCTTTTTTAAAAAAATCCGGATTTATTTAGCATTAATATATTAATTTGTCAAAAGGCAAATAAGAGACTCTTGAAAATTTTTTTGCCTTATGCTCATGAAAAATTGCCTCTTTAGTAACATAAACAGTTTCTTTTTCTTTTGTGAAAAGCGATGCAGCCAATTCAAAAAGAGTTCTGCCTGTTATATGAAATTTTTCCCCGCTTGTGGCAGTTACATATCAGAGAAAGAAATATCATCAATGTTAAAACGGGTTTCATAAGATTTTACTTTGAAAACGCCTTTCCAGATAATCGAAATTATTTCGTTATCTGTAATCTGCACAAAATTAAAATTGCCTTATGAAAAAGCTTTGCAAAAATCTTCTGTGAAAGCCTTTTGTCATAAAATGTTTCGTTCATTTTTTTTCCTCCGCGTTTTATGTCTGCCGGCTTTTATTTTTTCTGCGCTGAGAAAAGCATAATTTCTGTATATTTATGCAAGTTTTATTGACAAGGTTAGCGTAAATTTATTAAGATTTTGCCTATAATTTGTAGATACGACAAAGAAGCCGTAGATAAAATTTCATTTTTTACAATGGAATTTTACCTGCGGCTTTTTTTGTGGCTGAACAGGCGATGCGGCCGGATTTTTTTTCTGAAAAACCGCCGTGCCAATAGATTATAAAAATGAGAGGCATTTATGGAAGCAAAGACTTTGTACGAGCCGTCGTTCGAGCATGACAACTGCGGAATCGGCGCTGTGGTTAGCATTGACGCTGTAAAAAGCCGGAAAGTTGTTGACCGGGCGCTTTCTATCGTTGAAAAACTGGAGCATAGAGCTGGAAAAGACGCGTCTGGAAAAACCGGCGACGGAGTTGGAATTTTGCTTCAGATTTGCCATGAATTTTATAAGAAAGCAGCTGCTGATGCTGGAATCTTTCTTGAAAATGAAGGCGAGTACGGAATCGGAATGTTTTTCTTTCCAAAAAACAGCGATGAATGCGAGGCTGAACAGAAAAGATTCGAGAAGGAATGTTTTGACGAGAAACTTACTTTCCTCGGCTGGCGAAAAGTTCCTGTTTTGAGCGATGTGCTTGGAGAAAAAGCGCTTGAGTGCATGCCGACTATTATTCAGGGATTTATTGAAAAGCCGCTCGGTGTAAGAAAAGGTCTTGATTTTGACAAGATTTTGTACAGGCTTCGCCGCAAATTTGAGAAATCTGACGGAAAGCCAGCGAAAACTTATGTTTGTTCTCTTTCAAGCCGGACTGTTGTATACAAGGGAATGTTCCTGGTTCAGCAGCTTAGGACTTTTTACAGGGATTTGCTTTCAGATGATTACACTTCAGCGGTCGCAATTGTGCATTCACGCTTTTCAACAAACACAAATCCAAGCTGGCAGCGCGCCCATCCGAACAGATTTATTGCGCATAACGGAGAAATCAACACAATCCGCGGAAATGCGGACAGAATGATCGCGAGAAACGGCGAGATTGACTTGTCCGGCTCTGATTCGGCTATGCTCGACAATACGCTTGAATATTATGTCATGAACGGAATGGATTTGCCGCTTGCTGTCCTGATGTGCATTCCTCAGGCATGGAAACACGACAATTCTCTCAGTCAGGAAAGAAAGGACTTTTATCATTATTGGGCGACTATGATGGAGCCGTGGGACGGTCCTGCTGCTGTTTTGTTCAGCGACGGCGAACAGTTCGGAGCTACTCTTGATAGAAACGGTCTTCGTCCAAGCCGGTACTACATAACAAAAGACAATATGCTGATTCTCGCTTCAGAAGTTGGCGTTCTTGATATTCCTGAAAGCAACATTGTTGTCAAGTCTAGGCTTGAGCCTGGAAAAATTCTTCTCGTTGACCTTAAGCAGAAACGGCTGATTTCAAATGATGAAATCAAGGATATGTACGCGTCTAAATATCCTTACGGCGAATGGCTAAGCCAAAATCTTGTTCCTCTTTCCCAGATAAAGATTCCGAATAAGAAAATTCCTGTAAGCGCACAGGAAGAGCGGGACAAGCTTTACAAGGCGTTTGGCTGGTGTCTTGAAGACGTGAACGAGATGATTCTTCCGATGGCGAAAAACGGTGTTGAGCCTACCGGCGCCATGGGAGTTGACACTCCGCTTGCAGTTATGTCTGAAAAGCATCCGTCGCTTTTTAATTATTTTAAGCAGCTTTTTGCCCAGGTTACGAACCCTCCGATCGACTCTTTGCGGGAGAAAATCGTGACTGACACAAGCGTCTATGTTGGAAGCGACGGCGATATTCTTAATCCGAAAGGAAAAAATTGCCACGTTCTTGAAATCAACAATCCTATTTTGACCGGCGTTGACCTTCTGAAAATTTCGACTTTGAATGATAAAGGCTTGCGCTCAAAAAAAATCTCGCTTCTTTATGATTTTGCCTCAGAAAACAGCGGAAAAAATCTTGAGAAGGCAATCGAGAATCTTTTTTCTGAGATTGAAAATGCCTATGATGAAGGTTTCAATATCATGATTCTGTCTGACCGCGGTCTTGATGGGAATCATCTTGCGATTCCGTCTCTTCTTGCAGTTTCAGCGGTCGAGCATTATCTAATCCGCACAAAGCGCAGAACGCGTGTGTCTGTGATTCTTGAAAGCGGAGAAGTCAGAAATGTGCATCAGGCAGCGATGTGCTTGGGATATGGAGCGCGGGCGGTTAATCCTTACCTTGCGCACGAGTGCATTGCCGAGCTGATTGACAAAAAACTTTTGGACAAAGACTATCACACTGCGATTGACGACTTTAACAAGGCTATCATGAACGGAATTGTAAAAATCGCGGCGAAAATGGGAATCTCGACTTTGCAGTCATACCAGTCGTCACAGATTTTTGAGGCTGTCGGAATAAACCAGAGCGTGATTGACAAGTATTTCACAAACACTGTCTCAAGAATCGGCGGAATCGGTTTAAAAGAGATTGAGGAGGACATCAATTTCCATCATGCGAAAGCATATGAGATGACTCTCGAAGAGAAAATCAGCGTGAACAACAAGCTCATAAAGCTTGATCAGCTTGGGCAGCACAAATACAAGGCCGGAGAAACATGCGAGGATCACCTGATAACTCCTCAGCTTATAAAGACTTTGCAGGAAGCGTGCCAGAACGGAGACTACGCGAGATTCAAGGATTATTCCGCTCTCGTAGACGACACAAACCATCCTCATACATTGCGCGCGCTTTTGGATTTTGATTTTGACAGCACGAAAGCAATTTCTCTTGACGAGGTTGAAAGCGTTGAAAACATTGTCAAGAGATTCAAGACAGGCGCGATGAGCTACGGCTCTATCTCAGAGGAAGCTCATAAGTGCCTTGCCGCCGCTATGAACCATCTGCACGGAAAATCGAATTCCGGCGAGGGAGGCGAGCGCTCAGACCGCTTCGGAACGGAATATTCATCGGCGATAAAGCAGGTTGCCTCAGGAAGATTCGGAGTCACAGAGGAGTATCTGTTGAGTGCGCAGGAAATTCAGATAAAACTTGCCCAGGGCGCAAAGCCTGGAGAAGGAGGCCATCTTCCAGGCAAAAAAGTCTATCCGTGGATTGCTCAGACAAGATTCGCGACTCCTGGCGTTTCTCTGATTTCCCCTCCGCCGCACCATGATATTTATTCGATCGAAGATTTGGCGCAGCTTATTTACGACCTTAAAAACGCAAACCGCAAGGCCGATATTTCCGTAAAGCTTGTGAGCGAGGCTGGAGTCGGAACAATTGCGGCTGGTGTAGCGAAGGCAGGCGCGCAGGTTATCCTTATTTCAGGCCACGACGGAGGAACTGGAGCGGCGCCGCTGAGCTCTATCCACCATGCGGGCTTGCCATGGGAGATGGGACTTACAGAAACTCACCAGACATTGATTCAAAACGGTCTTCGCGGTCTTGTCCGCCTTGAAACGGACGGAAAGCTCATGGACGGCCGCGATGTTGCGATTGCTACTTTGCTTGGCGCAGAGGAATTTGGTTTTGCTACCGCTCCTTTGATTGTCATGGGTTGCCGCATGCTTCGTGTATGCAATCTCGACACTTGCCCGTTTGGAGTAGCCACTCAAAATCTGTCTCTCCGCGAGAAATTCCCTGGAAAGCCTGAATACGTCGAGAATTTCATGCTCTACGTTGCCCGCGAGCTTCGCGAAATCATGGCGAAACTTGGGGTCAAGACTGTCGACGAGATGGTCGGACGCACGGATCTTCTCAAACTAAAGGAAAAGCAGGCGTTTGGACGCGCAAAGCTCGTTGATGTATCGAGAATTCTTGCCAGGACAGACGACAGCTGGAAGAAAAACAGCGAGCATGGAATCAGAAAGCAAGAAAAAGAGGAGCTCAACTTTTCTATTGATGTGCTTCGCCTTCTTCCTGTCATGGACAACTCCCGCCTTACAACGCTTAAATATGATGTTCAGTGCACTGACAGAACAGCAGGAACTATTTTGGGCTCGGTGATTCAGACTAAATACGCAGGCTCTCTTGATGAGGACCGATATGTTGTTCATTTTACCGGAGGCGCAGGCCAGTCGTTCGGAGCGTTTATTCCGAAGGGTTTGACTTTGCGGCTTTCAGGAGATGCAAACGATGCTGTCGGAAAAGGACTTAGCGGCGGAAAAATAGTTATCTGCCCGTCTGAGGATTTTGAAGGCAAGGCTGACGAGAATATTATTGTCGGAAACGTGGCTTTCTTTGGAGCAACGAGCGGAAACGGTTTTGTCAACGGAATCGCGGGCGAACGCTTCTGTGTAAGAAATTCCGGGGCCACAGTTGTTGCGGAAGGCTGCGGCGACCATGGCCTTGAATATATGACTGGCGGTACTGCTGTAATTCTTGGAAAAACAGGAAAAAATCTCTGCGCCGGAATGTCTGGCGGAGTCGCATATGTTCTTGACGAAAACCACGATCTTTACAAGCGTCTCAACAAGGAGCTTGTGACAATGTACGATCTTGATGACGAGACGACTGTCGCAAGAAACACGAGCGACACTGAAATCCTGAAGTCCCTGATCGAAAAGCATTACGAGGAGACCGGCTCAGAGAAGGCGAAAGTGATTCTCAGCGATTTTTCATCGTTTATTCCGAAATTCAAGAAAATTATTCCTAATGATTATCTGAGAATTATGACAGAAATCGCAAAGAATGAGGAAAGCGGAATGACGCATGAAGAAGCGGCTCTTGACGCATTTAAAAAATGCACCGCTTAGAAAATAAAAACCGCTTTTTTTAAGCGCGGCAAGACCGTTCCATAGAATTGATTTTTATGGGGCGGTCTTTTTTTTATCCTGAATTTTCGCTTTAGTTTTTTTCCTTCTTTAAATATCTTTGCATTGTCAAAAAACGATTTACACAAAAATCAAAACTCTTTATAATCGTTTCACAATTTTTACCGCGCAGTTTATGATTCCTCATAATTCTCCTGCGCATTATAAATTAAAATTCTTATGGAGGCGGCAAAATGCCATTTTTAAAAAAAATCACTTCTTTTGTTTCCCGGGAATGCGAGGACTTCAAAATTCTCTTGCGGAATATTCCTTCACTTACAATCTCGTTTTTCATTCTGTCTGTTGTGTGCGCCAATCTGCTTGCAAACAAGGAGCTTGTAAGCTTCAAGTATCTTGCCTTGGACTGCGGATTTACTTTCAGCTGGATCATGTTCTTGTGCATGGACGTTATCTGCAAAAGATGGGGAGCAAAAGCTTCTATAAAAGTTTCTCTTCTTGCGCTTTTTGTTAATCTTTGCCTGACTTTGATTTTCGCCCTTTTGTCAAAGGCTCCTGGAATGTGGGGAGAATTTTACTCGACTGGAAATATCCAGGTAAACGAAGCTTTGAACGCGACTTTCGGCGGATCATGGTATGTTGTGCTTGGCTCGTCTCTCGCATTTCTGACTTCTTCTGTCGTCAATTCGCTCATGAACATTGCTGTCGCTTCTCTTTTGAAGTCTGACGGTTTTGGAGCTTTTGCCGCGCGGTCTTACATTTCAACTGCCATCGGACAGTTTGTTGATAATCTGATTTTCGCCACCGTGGTTTCAAAAATCTTTTTCGGCTGGACATGGACTCAGGTTTTCATCTGTTCTGCAGCCGGAGCCTTTTTTGAACTTTTGTGCGAAGTTGTTTTTTCCGGACTCGGCTATAAAATTGTGCGCCAGTGGGAAAAAGAGAATGTCGGAAACGCTTATTTTGAGTACCGCAAAAAAATCGCCGCGAACATATGAGGGTTCTGATTACTGGAACAAGCCGCGGAATCGGAAAGGCGAGCGCACTTAAATTCCTTGCGGAAGGGCATGAGGTTTTCGGCCTTGATATAAAAAAGGATACTGTCTCAGAATGTTTTAAAGAATCCGGATCGAAGCGGAATCTTTACCATCATTTTTTCGCTGATATTTCTGATGAAAAATCCCTGCCTGAGATTGAAGATGTTGAAATTCTTGTGAACAATGCGGGAATTCAGAGCGGAACGGATGATGACATACGCGTGAATCTTCTCGGCACAATGAATGTGACAAGAAAGTACGCTTTTCAGGACGCGATAAAATCGGTTCTTTTTAATGCCTCTGTTTCGGCGCTTACGGGAAATGAATTTCCAGAATATGTCGCTTCAAAGGCCGGAATTGTCGGCTATATGAAAAACTGCGCGATAAAGCTTTCGAACGATTACAGGGCGGTATGCAACGCGCTTTGTTTTGGCGGTGTCCTTACTGAGCTTAACGAGCCTGTCATGAAAGATGAAAAACTCTGGCAAAAAATAATGGATGTGACTCCTTTAAAGCGGTGGGCAACAGCCGAGGAAGCCGCCGAGTGGATTTACTTTGTCGCCGCGGTAAACAAATTCTGCACTGGACAGGCTATTGACGTTTCCGGAGGCGAGCGTAACTGCGCTGACTTGTTTGTGTGGTAGAATAGAAGAGGCGAAGATTTGAAAATCTAGCCTGTATAAAAATTTATACGAACTGATATGATTTCAGTGTCACTTCCCCGGAGCGGAGCGTTTTTCTTGTTCCGTCGGAAAGCTCAACTACAAGCCCTGCGTCATCATCGATGTCAACGGCTTTAGCCTTGTAAATTTTCTTTTCATCTCCGATTACAGGATGCACTTCGATTGTCTGTCCGATCAGAAACGAGTTCTCCTTGTATTCGGAGATTATTTTTTCAGGCTCGCTTTCCATCAGAGTCAAAAACTGGCCTGCGACTTCCGCCGCAATCTCGTGTCTTTTTGGAGACTCGCGGCTTTTTTCCGCCGATGAGAGTATGCTTCCCGCAACCTTTGCGACATCTCCTTTGAACACTTCCGGGTTGTCTTTTATGTTGATTCCGATTCCGACATATGCGGAGTCTATTCTGCCTGTCTCAAAATTGGCGAATCCTTCAGTCAGAATTCCGCATATTTTTTTCCCGCCGGCAAAAATGTCGTTTATCCATTTGATTTTCGGCTGGGTGTTGCAGAGTTTTTTTACAGCCCTGCACACAGCAACAGCCGCGAACGCTGTCAGTTTCGCTGGATCTGTTATTCCGCCTTTCGGCGCGTAGATAATAGTAAGATAAATTCCGGTTTTAGCCGGCGAAACAAAAGTTCGTCCGAGCCTTCCGCGCCCTGCTGTCTGTTTTTCTGCGACAATGAAAGACTTGTGATGCTTTTTTCCTGCTTCTGTAAGCTCTCCATTCTCGTCTCTTAATGCCCCTGCCTCCGTAAGCTCCCGGCGGGCCTGGGTGTTTGTTGAGTCAATCTCGCTGTAGACTTCAATTCTTGAGTCTTTGAAAGACTGAAAATTTGTTTTGAAATACGATGACAGAAGCTCTTTTGAAAAAATGTCGCCGCTTTCTTTTATCGCATATCCTCCGTTTGTTGTGCCTTCGATCACAAATCCGGCTGAACGCAGGCTGTTCACGGCTTTCCAGATTGCCGCCCGGGATACTGAGCATTCTTCAGCGAGTTTTTCTCCGGATACCGGACTCCCTTTGCTGCCGGTTAAAATTTCAAGAACTCTGTCTTTTGTTTTCATAGATTCAATTCTGCCTTAATTCTGGGCCGGTGTAATGGCTTGGGAATTTAGAAATTCGATTTTACCGTTCAGATT
>CAVDRA010000023.1:0-13203 GCA_963611155.1 bacterium
ACAATTTGTACTCATTTACAATGACTGTTCCATCTCAAAGCGGTGCGTTAATAGTTACTAGTGGAAGTGTAGACAGTGTAAACAACTCAAATTCTGACAACAATCCTTCGATAAGCGGAAACGCATTGGTAAACGGACTTTCAGGCGAGAACGGCTATAATGCGGAAACTTACGCAATGCGTGGAAATTCTACAAAATACTGGGCAAATGATGACCGTTATTTTGAAGTTTGGAATTTGGGAAATGGATTCAAGAATACAACCGACGGGGCTGAATTCCAAATGCCTGTAATGACTGCGGATTATTCAGGAAATCTATTTGCTTCTTGGGGTGCTGCAAGTAACGGTCAGATTATGTTCAGTTACGGAGTTTCTGGATCCGCAACACCAATCTTCAACTGTTATGACCAGCCAGCTCAGTATACTGCCGTTGCTTATGATAAATCAGACAAATCTGGAAACAAGACTGGCGGAGCTTCTGTATTGTATATGGGCGAACAGCAAGGACAAGGCGGTACATATTCTGGAACTGGACTTTCGAGCAGCATGATTATCGGAGGCGCATTTGTAACAAATATTCCGAATAGTTATATTTCCGCTTCTACAACTAATACCGATAAGACTCATGTTGTAACAGGAAACCCTTCAATGCGAATGGATTCTGATAATACGACAGGCTTCTTTAACCTTGCTAATTATGACATGACACGCAGGCTTGGCTCTTATACAAATCCAAAGGCTGCCCGGTATGGAAATTATCTGCATAATGTTTGGTATGATTCATATACAGAAAGTTTGAAATATTCTTTGATTGACTTGAGCAGTGAGACTGTTTCAGACTGGAACAACCGTGGTGCCGCTATGGCAGGCTGGGTTGTTCTTGACGGAGGATACACAGGACAGGATCGTCTGCATAAGTGGTCGGCACAAAGTTCTACAAATTCTACTAACAATGAGCTTTCTTCGGGAGGTGGCTATCACACTGTAACTAGAAAAGCTGCAACAAGTACAACACATCAGTCTGGTATTACAAGATTTACTACAGATATTTTCCTTGGAGTTAAAGAGCCAAAGTTAGCTACCCGTTCTGCATATATCAGCGCTGTTACAAGCACGTCTTTGACCATGACAGGTGTTACATATGCGACAAAGCCTAAAGCTGGCGATACGATTGCGCTTATGTGCAATGATCTTGGTTCATACACGATGGAACTTCGCCGTATTTCTTCTGTTAGTGGAAACGTAATTTCTTGGGAAGGTGCGTTGAATACAGACGCTTCAAAAATTGATACAGCGACAATTTATGAGGGCGATTTAAATGTTGTTGAGGGTTCTCTTGATTCTCTTGCGACAAGTGGCTCTCATGTAAAATCTGCTTCATCTGGTTCTTCTGCTGATATGGCGCTTGATCAAAACGGAATGCCTGTTGTTGCTTATTATGATGACGACAGCGAAACTTTGCGCATTGCAAAGGCTACGGTTGTAAATCCAGAGCTTGCATCTAACTGGGTAAGAACGGAGACGGATCTTAGTTGTGCAGGTTCTGTTTCCATTGCGGTTGACACTTCAAGCAACATTCATGTTGTCTATAAAAATTCCGACAGCGAAATGTGTTATGTTTTTGGTGTTGTTGGCAATGATGGAAAATACACTTTGTACGGTCCAGAAGTGATTGATTCAACGACAAGCTCTGATTATGTTTCCGTTTCTGTAGTTGAGAGTGACTCTTCAAAAATACCGTGTGTTTCATATCTCGGCAGTGCTGGAACTGCTCAAAGCATGAAGTACGCTTATAGAAAAACTGCTCCAAGTTCAGGAGGAACATTCAGTGATGATAATTGGGATTATATGGTTATGCCTTCGCTTGGAACTGGCCATTACGCTATTTCAAGTAATCCTGTAAGCACAGAAGGCAGAACAGCTGGCTGGACAAGCACAACCGAAAGCGTCTTGACAAATGGAGGCACTTCGGCGACTCCTGCGACAGTTCAGGCTGCAATTGCATTTAAGTCAAAATCTCAATTTGAAACAGCATACCTAAAAACTGAGTAAATGAAACTCTTGTTTTTCTAGGCTTTTACACCTGCTTTCCGCTGCGGAAGGCAGGTGTTTTTTTTATGCGTGCTATGAAATGTAAAATAAAGTAAGAATATTAGCTCAAGAGGCTTGGTACGCTCTGCAGCAATTTCAATCGAAGCAATATGAGATTTTGAATCTAGTTCATGATGACAGTTTTGCGGGGGCGGATGACGAATTATAGAACGGCAGAGTGGAGGGGGTGAGGCTGCGACATTCTGTCGCGACAAGAAATTTGCGTTTCTTGTTTGGGCATAGTCTTTAGTGCCGTCCTTGGCACCAATTGCAGTAAATTATTAACCTTTTTCTTTAGGGGCTTGGGGGCCTGCGCCCCCAGGAGAGAGGGTAGCGAGCAACGAAGTGCGCGCGTAGGGGGAGACTTTCCCCTTTTTTTTATTTTTGATTGATTTTATGTGTGATATTTGCTTGAAAACCATTGAAATTACACTGTTTTTTTTTATGGAGGCTCATTATGGCTGATATTACAATTACTCTTGACGATCAGGATAGAATCGACATTTCTTCTTTTTGCGAACAGGTCGGAATGACTGTTTCCGGGCTTTACAATGTTTTTACAAAGCAGGTTATCCGCGAAGGGCGTATTCCTTTTGAAATTGCCGTTGACCGTCCGAACCGCAAGACGATTAAGGCAATGAAGGAAGGCGACCGTATTGCAAACGATCCGGATGTTAATGGGTATGACAATATTCATGATTTGATGGAGGCCTTGTTGAAATAATGGAAGTTTCAAAAAAAGACAAAATACGAAGTTAAATTTACATCTGCAATGAAAAAAAACATGAAAAAAGTTGTAAAATGTCATTATGATTTGAAGTTATTTGCAGAAATTGTTTTTCAGCTTGCAAACGCCATTTCCTCTGCCAGAAAACACCACGATCATGCGCTTGAAGAAAACTGGATAAATCACCGAGAGTGCCGCATAAAAAATGCCGCATAAAACCTGACTGGCTTTTGATTTATCAGATAAAAAACGATGTTCTTATACTTGATCTTTCGAGAACCGGAAGCCATTCAGATTTTTTTTGGAATGTAGACTGCAGAGTAAAATTTCAGTTTTTAATACCGAATTTTTGAGGCTAGCTCTTTTGCAAGCTGGCGGTATTGTTCAGGTGTAAAGAAAAATTCATTTCCAAGCCCGGCATTTGGGGCGTTTGTGGCGGCAATCCAATATCTTACATCGTCGGCCTGCTTGTCCGGCGTGCGGCAATGCGAGAGAACAGGCGCTAATCCCGTTGCCCGGCTAAGATTTTCCTGCCCTTCTTTTGAAATTAGCGTTTTTATTATTTTTTCCGCTGTTTTTGATTTTTTCAGTGGAACTGCGCAGACTGTTGCTGATGTGAAAAATCTTGAGACTGCTGAATTTTCAGACGGCAAATATATTGAAGAGTAGCCTGAGATTTTTCCTCCGAAATTTCTGTGGTCCGAAAGGCTCATGAAAAATTCTGAGGCAAGGCTGCTTGAAACATATGCGTTCACATCTTTTTTTGAAAGCGCAAATGTGTTTGGATTCAAAAAGCCATTTTTATGCCAGCTTTTTAATTTTCTGATTGAAGTGATTAGAGGCGAGTCAGGATTTTCTGCAAGCTCGCTTGCGAGTTCTGCCGCATTGAATTTTTTTGAGGCTGCGTTTTTTAGAATCTCTTTTGCTTTTTCGTATGAGTCCTGCCCGTCGAACGCTTCTGCAAGACCGCCTAAAAGGTCAAGAAGGAATTTTCCGTCTGCTCCTGCGAAAACAAGCGGAAATTCGATTTTTCTTTTTTGGATTCTGCTGAAATTTTCAATGTCGTCCCAGGTTGAAATCGAGCTCATCCCGGAAGTTTTGAATGCCTGTGTTTTTATATCGAGCTCAAGATTGTCTGAAAGAAGAGGAATCACTGAGAGCGAGTCTTCGCCTTTTTTGTTTTTTATTATTTCTGCTGCATTGCGCATTGAAGAAGTCATTTCCGATGAAAAATCCAAAGGAAGCGAAGCTTTTTTGCTGGCTTTGCTTGCCGCGGTTTGTGTTCCGTAGCCTTTTGTTGTGATTATGGCGAGAATTTTTTGTGAGCGCTTAAGCTGGCTTGAAAGATTTTTTTCTCCGTCGAGAATCAGAACATCAAGCGCAAGATTTTCTTCCCCTGAAATTTTTTCAATTTGCGATTTGACCGCAATCGACTGCTGCTGTTCTAGTCCCCAAATTGCGATTGAGCTTTTTTGACCTGAAATTTTCGCCGCAAAAATTGCTATTATAATTGCCGTAAAAACGAGAATCAGCGCTGAAAGAATTATTTTTTTTGCTGTCTTGTTTTCTTTTTGCGGTTTTGTGATTTCTTTCTCTTGCTTTGAAGAGGTCTCTAAAGATTTCTCTGATTTTTTGCTTTCAACTTTTTTAATTTTTTTAGCCATTTTTTCCCTTCTATACAACTTTTTTAATTTTTTTTATTTTCTAATTTTTAATGTTTTGATTCTACAGTTTTTAAATGATTTTCGTTTGTAGCATTAAAATTATCGGTCTGTTTTTCCGATAAATGAAATATGCGCATATTATTTTCTTTGCTTTTTGTTATTTCAGTAAGTTCTTGTCTTGCTCCTGCCCAGAGCGATGAAACTTTATATAAGCTGCCGGAGACTGAATCTCAGGCGGCCGAAGGTCCGGAGGCTGGTTTTATGCTTGCCGGAAGCGAGTCCGGGCTTTACAAAATAACTTCGACACGTACCGCAGTTCCTCTTTGGACGCAAGGAAAAGTAACAAAAATTTTGCGGACTTCCTCTCCTCTTTCTGGAAACGGCGCTGTTTCTTCTGAAAATTCCTCTGAAAAAAAAGCTTCTGACTGGTATTTCCTTACAAATCAGGGAATTATCCACAGTTCTGATCTTTCAGTCTTTGATATGCGCAATGAAGGTCTGCCTTTTCTTACAATAAAAGAATGGGACGGAGCGAGCACTTATTTTACAAAGCAGCCTGCCCAGCTAAAAGATTTGGCGGTTCATCCTCAAAATCCAAATATTCTCGTTACAGCCACAAAAGATGATGTTTATATAACTTACGACGGCGGAATGAGCTGGAAATCGCTTGGCTCGACTTCTGCCTATACTTCGGGAATAAAGGCTGTTGCGGTTTGCAGTTTGCCTGCAAGAAAAGCTCCTCAGGGAGCGGCGCAAGATTCATCGGAGATTGTTGTTTTTATGGCGCACACAATTTTCGGATTCTCGTACTGCTTTCCGGGCGATGGCGCAAAAAGCGTTACATGGCGTGACTGCAACGGCGGAATCGAAAACATGAAGACTCAGACTTATCCTGATGAAATTTCTGATATTTTGCCGGTTGTAAGAAACGATGAAAACGGAAATCCGGCAACTGAAATTTACCTTTCGCAGTCTTATCTTCCGAGAATTTACAGATTCAATTGGGAAACAAAACGTGGCGAGCTTGTTTTTTCAGGAAACGAGCCTGCTGACACAATCGACGGCCTTTTTTATGACGGAACGAAAATTTTGTATTCGCGTCCTGGCGAGGTTGCGGCCTTTAATCCTTCAACTAACGCGGCAGATTTTGTTCCGCCTGAATATAACAAATGGCGCGGATTCTTTAATGTTCTTGCTCGTAGCGACACTTTGAATACGGTCTGGATTCCGTCGTCTGTTGGCGGGCAGGACGGAAGCAATGATCTTGAAAGCGGAGTCTGCCTTGATGAGCTTTGGCTTTTGTATCCGGACGATATAAACAATAAATATGCGGTGAGCGCAGACGGACACAAATCGGTTTATATTCAGGCGCACAAGCTGATGGATAAAAAAGGAATCGACAGTTATGTAAAAATCATAAAGGAAAACAAGCTCGACTCAATGGTAATCGATATGAAGGATGACTACGGCGGACTTCGCTTTGAGCCGAACGATCCTTTTGTCCGCGAAAAAGGCTTTGTTTCGCGCTGGAAACTTGATTTGGACACATTCGTTCCAGAAATGAAAAAGCAGGGAATTTATCTTATTGCGCGGATTGTAACTTTTAAAGACCGGAATCTTGCTCAGTATGGAAAAAAACAGTACGCCGTCTGGGACAAATCTTCGAACCGTCCCTGGAAAGGAATTTCCGGCTATGAAAAAGTTGTTGATGAAAACGGTAATGAAACTGGCGCGACAAAGGCAACTTATTATGATGAAGACTGGGTTGATCCGTATTCTCCTGAAGTCTGGGAATATTTTGTTCACATTGCGAAGGAGCTTGTGGAAAGAGGTTTTGACGAGATTCAGTTTGACTATATCAGATTCCCGACAGACGGAAAAAATATGGCTAACGCCCAGTTCAGATGGAAAAGTCCCGGCATGGACAAAGAATCTGCTTTGCTTTCTTTTTTGAGCTATGCGAGAAAAAATATTGACGCTCCGATTGGAATCGACATTTACGGAGCGAACGGCTGGTATCGTTCAGGAACCCGCACCGGACAGGATGTTGAGCAGCTTGCAGAATATGTAGATGTTGTCTGCCCGATGTTTTATCCGAGCCATTTTGAGCAGAGTTTCCTGAATTATGCGCCTGCAAGCGAGCGTCCTTACAGAATTTACTATTACGGAACTTACCGCAACACTGTAATCGGAAGAAACAAACTTATTATACGTCCGTGGGTTCAGGCTTTTTATCTGAATGTAAGCTACGACCGCGCATGGTACAACAAGGATTATGTTCAAAAAGAGATTTTCGGCGTGCGTGATTCTGTAGACCGCGGATATATGTATTGGAACGGACTTTGTCGCTATGACGATCTTTCGCCGGATGTTGGAGACGCAAAATACACAGGTCCTTCGTTTGAAGCTGACTCAAAATTTAGAAAGCCTGCGTTAAGCGGAGGCTCGAAATCTTCTGAATATCCGTTTACAAAAGCTCAGGATGGCGCGGAAAGTCATGACATTGAAAAAAACGGCAATGGTTTTTCTTCGTCGGCGGACACGGCGGCGTGGGATTCAATCCGCGAGCAGGAAAAACGCGAAGATTCAGTTTCTAGGGGAATTCCGTCTCTTAGCGACATAAAAAAGCTGTGGGCAGCCTACGAGTCCTAAAAATAACCGCCGGGGATACATAAAAAAATAGTGCGGTTTCCGAATTCAATGCGGGCTGAAAAATGTGTGATCAAACGGTCCAATTTCGGAATCTGCAAAAATTCTTTTACCGGAGATTTTTTTTGTCTCGCATAAGAAAAGCCGAAATGAATTCAGTGTGAGTCGCGCCCCTGCGGTTGCTAAACGGGTTTTGTTCAAAAATTCGCGGAGTGAATTCTGTGCGCCTTGCTTTTCTGGCAGGTCTTGAAAATCTTCGGTTTTGGAATCTATAAGTTTTTGAAAAAATACGATAGAATCATCTCCATGACAAATCTTGGATATACACCAGAGGAGCCGATTGCGGCGATTGCTACGGCTCTTGCTCCATCTGCGCTTGGAATTGTCCGCGCTTCCGGAAAAAACTGTGTGGAGCTTGTTTCTAAAATATTTTCACGCCCGAAAGCGCTTCTTGAGGCGGAAGGAAATTCGATTGTTTACGGCTGGATTGCTGACGGCGGCTTAAAAGTTGACGAAGTCCTTGTTTCTGTTTTCCGCGCGCCAAAAAGTTTCACCGGCGAGGAAATGTGCGAAATCAGTTGCCACGGCGGAGTAAATGTTGTTCAGGCGATTTACAGCCTTTTGCTGAAAAATGGATTTAGGCAAGCAGAACGCGGAGAATTTACTTTCCGCGCCTATATAAACGGAAAAACCGATTTGACACGGGCTGAAGCAATCCGGGAAATCATTGATTCAAAGACAAACGCAGGACGCTCCCGTGCTGCAGGACGGCTTGCAGGAAATCTTTTTGAGACGATCGACAAAATCAAAAAACTTATTGTTGACACATTGGCTTCTATTGAAGTTGGAATTGAATATCCGGAGGATGAGGAAACAATTTCCGATTCCTACGATTCAGCAGAGCTGAAAAAAGCTTCTCTTGAGCTTTCTGCGCTTGCCTCTTCGTGGAACAGCGAGAAAATTTATCAGGACGGAGCGCGCGTGGTTCTCTGCGGACGGACAAACGCCGGAAAATCCTCTCTTTTTAATGCGCTTCTAAAGGAAGACCGGGCGATTGTGAGCGATATTGAAGGCACAACCCGTGATTTTATTGAAAGCTGGATTGATTTTGACGGAGTTCCGGCAAGGCTTTTTGATACGGCAGGTTTGCGCGAGACAAGCGATAAAATCGAGGCTGTCGGAGTTGAGCGTACTAAGGATCTGAGCGTTGAAGCGGACTTGATTTTGTATCTCGTTGATTCTTCTCTAGGAACCGAAAACTGTCTTAATGACGAGGACAAAAAATTCATAAAAAATGCTCTCGAAAATAAAAAACCGCTGGTTCTCGTTTTTAACAAATGCGACAAAATCATAGAAAATGAAAAGAAAAATGAAGACATTGCTGCGGACAAAAAATCTTGCTCTGCCTTGCCATTTTTGAAAGAACTTTTTGGTTCTGACAGCGAAAAATATAGTTCGTTTGTTTCTGTAAAAATCGCGGCGAAAAAAGGTCTCGGGCTTGGCGAGCTTAGCTGTGCGGTAAGAAATATTTTGATGAAGGCTTGTGAATCAGACAGAACTCAAACCGGACTTGGCTCACAGCGTCAAAAAGAGGCGGTTGAGCAGGCTCTTGAATGTGTGAATCACGCGCTTTCGCTTGCGAAAGATTATGCGCTCGATGCAGTTGTTCAAGATTTGGAGGATTGTCTGGATTATCTTGGCGAAGTTACTGGCGAGGTTACTCCAGATGATGTTTTGGGCTCGATTTTTTCAAGGTTCTGCGTTGGAAAATAAAAAAAATGATTTTGAATGCGGACATGAAAACGAAAAGCCGGAATCTGAAAGCCGGGAAAAAAAAAGAAAAAAAATTCAGACATTCTATTCATGAAAAAAAAGCTTTTGCCGCGCTTTTTTTTGCTGTTTTTTTTCTTTCGTTTTCTGTTTTTGCAAAAAGCAATTCTCCGAAAAAAAAATCTTCGCCTGTAGCTGAAGACACAAAAAACGTCGCCGGCGAAAATGAAAGCCATGAAACTCCTGTTCAGAATTCTCTCTCGGATTCTGAACAGGACTTGGAATTTCTTGAAATTCAGGAAGAGATTGATTTTGCTGTGGAGATTCGCTCGCCTGAATATGTCGCCCAAATCTTAAAAAACAATGCGGATCAGGAAAATTATCCTAAAATTGAAAATCTTGTTCTTGAAAAAGTTCGGAATCTTGTTTTTCTTGAGGATTTTGAGCTTGCCAAGAATATCGCCCTTTGCATGATTGAAGTGAATGTGGAGAATTTTGAGGCGATTGACTTGTATTCATTTATCGAAAAAACAATGGCTAACGAGAGAGCTTATAAAAGAGCTCAAATTTTAAAACGAAACCGTGAACTGAAAGGAGCCGGGCATGAAATTGATTAGAATTACAGTTTTTATTATTTTAGCATCTTTTTGCGTGCGAGCTTTTGCTGATTTGCCGGAGCAAATTGTAAAACAGCAGGTCGAGTCGATAAAAGCGCAGCTTCAAGATGGAGAAATTTCTTCTGCCTACGAAAAAACAAATCTGCTTTTGCGCTCGTTTGAGGATCCATCTTTTTTCCCTGGAAATGTTGCGGCTGTTTCAATGCAGGCTTATGAAAAATATATTCAGCAGATTGGTGAAAATGAAAATTACGGCTTAATAGATGAGGTCTGCAGCAATTTAAATATTTTCAAGGGAATTTCTTCGTCTTATCTTCAGGTTCAGGCGAACAAAGTCAAAGAGAAATTTGAAAGCCAGAAAAATCAGGCGCAAAGCGAAATGCAGCTTTCCGCGCTAAAATCAATAAAAAGCTGGCTTTTTTGGATTTTTGCGGGGCTTTTGCTTGTTGCGGTTTTGATTTTTATTCCTGTCATAACAATTTCAAGAAAATCCCGTTTTCAGATGAAAAGTCTTGACCGCACATTGCAAATGCTTGCCGAGCAGCAGAAGAAAAATAGCCAGGCTTTGCTCGATACTTTATCTGATTTTGATTCTGTTGAAAATTTGAAATCCGCCGGATGTTCTACCGCTGGGAATTCATGGGGCGTTGATGCCCTTCCTTTTCCTGAAATGACTGGCGAAGAGCAGACTGAACTGAAAAAACTTGCCGCTGAATGTGAAAAACTCGGCGGGGAAATTGATAAAATCACTGACAGAAAAAACAACTCAAAAAACGTGAGCGAGCTTGTCTATAAACTTGCGATAAAGCTTGGGCTGAATCATAATTCGGCGAAACTTTATTTTTGTGCGGCAATGGCATATGATGCTGGATTCAAGGCTTTGCCGGCGGAGCTTTTAAAATCAGAAAATCTCACTGATGAGCAGCGAAAACTTTTGCAGACGCATGTAAAGACGTTTGAGCCTTATCTTGGATTTGTTCCAAAAAAATTCTGGAAAATATTTGAGGAAGCTGCAAAATATCATCATGAAAATATGGACGGAAGCGGCTATCCAGAAGGTCTGAAAGGAAAATCGATTCCTCAGATTGCACGACTGATTCATGTTGCGGAGAGTTATAATTCTCTTATTAGCTTAAGAAATTATAAGCGGATTACTGATAAAGAAAGCGCTGTAAAGGAGCTTGAGTCAAAACCAAATTTGTATGATAGCGACGTTGTAAAAATGCTTGATACTATTCTATAATAGGCCCTTGATTCTTGGCTGCGCGTTAAAAATGCGTGAAAGGCGCTGGATTTTCTTGATCAAAAATATTGTCCTGAAAAAACTGCGCTGGATTTTGCTGAATTTAAACGGAGAAAAAATATGTGCGGAATTGTTGGTTATGTAGGTTCACGACAGGCGACTCCTGTTTTGATTAACGGACTTAAAAAACTTGAATATCGTGGCTATGATTCTGCTGGAGTCGCGGTTCTTTCTGAAGATTCGGATGAAATTCTTGTGAGAAAATCGAAAGGCGCGCTCAAATTCCTTGTTGAAAAAATCACTGGTGAAGTTATAAAAAAATCGCAGAATGAAAATGAGGAAGATTCAGAAAAACGCTTTTCCGGATTGATTGAAAAGACTGGAGAGATTTTAAAAGGACACGTTGGCGTCGGACACACTCGCTGGGCAACCCACGGCGAGCCAAGCGATCTTAACGCTCATCCTCAGACAAATATTTCCGGCTCGATTGCAGTTGTGCACAACGGAATTATTGAAAACTATGCGAAACTCAAAGCTTGGCTTCAGGACAAAGGGGACGTTTTTAAAAGCCAGACAGATACAGAAGTTATTGCTCATCTTGTAAACTATTTTTACGAGCAGACCGGCGAAATTTTTCCTGCTGTTCTTGAAACTCTGCATCGTCTTGAGGGAAGCTATGCTCTTGGAATTGTCTGCACGGATTTTCCTGACAGAGTGATTGCGGCAAGAAAGGAAGCGCCGTTGATTGTCGGGCTTGGAAAGAACGAGAATTTTATTGCTTCTGATGTTCCTGCGATTCTCGAATACACGCGTGAAGTTTATTATCTTGATCAAAAAGAAGTCGCGGTTTTGTATAATGATCACGTTGATCTTTTCAATGAGGACGGGCAGAGAATTGTGCGCAAGCCTAGCCATGTTGACTGGGATATGTCAGCGGCGAAAAAAGGCGGATATGCTCATTTTATGCTTAAGGAGATTTTTGAGCAGCCAAAAGCTCTTTCAAATACTTTGAATCCTCGCCTTGAAAGCTATGGAGGCCGTCCTTCCGACATTAAATTTGATGAAATCAGTTTTGATGAGGAATGGACCCTCGCCAAAAGAATTGTTATTACGGCCTGCGGAACGGCTTATCATGCTGGTGTAGTCGGAAAATACGCATTTGAAAAATTCGCGAGAATTCCTGTTGTTGTTGATGTCGCTTCTGAATTCAGATACAGAGATCCGATTTTATTCAAAGATGACATTTTTATTGTGATTTCACAGTCTGGCGAAACAGCCGACACTTTAGCCGCTCTCAGGCTTGCAAAAAAAGCCGGCGCAAAGGTTATTGCAATCACAAACTGTGTGGGCTCTACTGTAAGTCGCGAGGCGGATGAGGTTATTTATACTTTGGCTGGGCCTGAGATTGCTGTTGCGTCGACAAAGGCATACACAACGCAGCTCATGTGTCTGTATCTTCTTGCCGTAAAATTAGGAAAAGTCCGCGGAACAATCAGCGACTCGGAATATTCTAATCTTTTGTGTGAGCTTGAGAAAATTCCTTCAAAGTCGCAGGAAATTCTTGACAACCTTGCTATAATCCAAAAATTCGCTTCTGAGCAGTTTAATAAAGAAAAGATTTTTTATATTGGCCGTCAGTTTGACAACGCATCGTCGCTTGAAAGCGCATTAAAACTTAAGGAAGTGAGCTATATGCACTGCGAGGCTTTTGCGGCAGGAGAGCTTAAGCATGGTCCGATTGCTCTTGTTGACAAAAATACTTTGGTTATCGCAATAGCGACTGTTCCTGAGCTTTATGAAAAACTTGCCTCGAATATCTTGGAAGTAAAAAGCCGGGAGGCTGCAACAATGTGCATTACTCTCGACAGATCCGGAATTTTTGACAAAATCTGCGACACTGTTATCACAATTCCAGATACAGATTCTGCGCTTGCTTCAATGCTTTCTGTTATTCCGGCTCAGCTTTTCGCTTATTATTGCTCAGTTCAAAAGGGAATCGATCCTGATCAGCCGAGAAATCTTGCGAAAAGCGTTACTGTAGAATAAAGGAAATGTTTTAAGCCCGCTGGTTTTGACTTTGGCATGAAACTCGGGCTTTCGGCAGATTTTTATTTTTTATAAAGGATTTTGATTTTATGAGAATACTTTGTCTTGGCGACAGCATAATGCAGTACAATGATTTTTCGTCTTACCCGCAGACTGGCTGGGTGCAGGAGCTAAAAAGGTTTTTCCCTGAAGGCTGGGATTTTTTGAATTTTGCAAGAAACGGGCGCAGCACAAAATCATTTATTGATGAAGGCCGTTTTGACTTGGTGATGGAAAATGCTTTTCCAGGCGATTTTGCTATAATCCAGTTTGCCCACAACGATGAAAAATCCGCGGATTCAACTAGATTTACTTCTCCGGAAAAGGGCGGTGCCTTTAGAAAAAATCTTGCCTATTT
>CAVDRA010000024.1:0-13037 GCA_963611155.1 bacterium
CACAGGATATCCGGCCTCTTAAAATTGCGATTGTGAATCTTATGCCGACAAAGGAAGCCACAGAAATTCAGCTTTTGCGCCTTCTCGGAAACACGCCGCTTCAAATTGACATTTCACTCGTGCGGATGGAACATCACGAATCAACGCACGTGAATTCGGCTCACCTTGAAAAATTCTATATTCCTTCAAGCGACATCCTAAAAAACAAATATGACGGCCTGATTATAACTGGCGCTCCTGTGGAGCAACTTCCTTTTGAAGAAGTAGACTACTGGAAAGATCTCTGCAAAATAATGGACTATGCGCAGGAAAATGTTTTTTCGACGCTTTACATTTGCTGGGGAGCGCAGGCAGGACTTTACCACAAATACGGAATTCAAAAGCACGCGCTTTCGCAGAAAATGTTCGGTCTTTATAAAACGCACAGAACTTTGCGGGCCGATCCTTTAATGCGCGGTTTTGACGATGTCTTTTCGGTTCCGACTTCGCGACACACGACAGTTTCAAGAGACGACATTGCAAACGAAAACGACCTGCAGATTCTGGCGGAAAATTCAGACGGAGATGTGACTTTGTGCAAGTCGAAAAACAACCGCTCAATTTTTATGACAGGACATCTTGAATACGATACGGAAACGCTTGCGAACGAATATTTCAGAGACAAAAACAAAGGTCTCGAGATTCAGATTCCGAGAAATTATTTTCCAGACGACGACTCTTCAAAAAAGCCGCTGAACAATTGGCGAAGCACAGCGCACCTTTTCTTTTCAAACTGGCTGAACTATTACGTTTATCAGGAAACTCCATACAATTTATAACGCAGTGCAAGCCTAATTTATGTGCGGCGCGCGCTTAAAGCCCGTGAATCAGAATTGTCAGCTCGTGCTTATTGTAGTTCAAGTGGACAATTTTGCTGTTTGCGATTGCGGCGAATTTTTCAATGAGAGGCCAGTTCACCGCGCCTTGCATTTTTATCGTGCAGATTATGTTTTTCGTTTTTCCGGAATCGATCCACATTTTTATCCATTCAAAAAGGCGCTCTGGATAGCAGATTACATCGCTAAAAACAAAATCAAGCTTTTCAGTTTTCATCTGGGCGCAGACTTCATCAGGCTTTAGCGTAAACGCGTCATGCGCGAGAAATTTTACTTTTGGATCCTTCATCAAAGACGGCGCAAGCTCGGCCCGGTCAACCGCGAAAACTTCTGAGCCAAGCTGCCTTAAAACCCAAGTCCAGCCTCCAGGACACGCGCCGGCTTCAAAGCATTTGCTTTCCTCACCGGGAAGTTTCCCGTCAAAAAAAGCTGAAAAAAGAGTAAGGCTCTCTTGAATCTTTAGATAAGCGCGGCTCGGCGGATTCTCGTGGTCTTCCACAAATTCGATTTTTCCGGCAGGCAGCGGGCTATTAGTGTGGCAGGAAGCGATCATCGTTTTTTCGTCCAAAAGCGTGTAAAGCCCCATGGGCGTATTTGGAATTTTGCATGGAAAATTTCTGGTTTTCAAATTTATGTACGGAAGCTTTTCTTGAATTAAGCTTGCGCGGCGGAAAAGCTGAAACTGATAAGGAGCCCAGTTCCGCTGATTTTTTTTTAATTCACAAGCGGCGTCTCCAATAGAGTCAAAATGAATCAGCACCGGACTGAGCATGCAGGTTCTAGCCCAGTACGGAAGAAGAAAAGTCTCAGGGTAATTTTTCCCGCCGGAAGAATTTTTTTCATCTTGGCAATTTTCGAGATTACTGTTTTCCGTGCCGGACATTTCATTTTCTCTTTCCGCGCCTGATTTTACGATTTTTTCAGGAGAAAAATCCGGGCAGTAAAGCAAGTCTCCATGCCATTTTCCGTTTTTTGCGTCATAGCCAAAACGCTCCGAAAGCTCTGAGACAAGAAGGTTTTTCATTTCAGGAAAAGCGAGAAAAGCTGTTCCGTTTAATTCTTCAATTTTCGCCATAATTTTTTCGATTTTTTAGATAAAAAGAGATTCATTGTCCGTCTGAGGAACAATTCTTGTTTTTTCGTTTGCAGCGTCTTTTTTTAGCAGGGCGATATAATTTTCAAGCCGCGCAGAATCTTTTGACTGCAAAATTGAAAATCCGACAGAAGCCTGCCCCTTTTCGCTTATGAAAATTCTCACAGGTCTTACAATCAGCAACAGCGACTCGTCTGAAACTCTGGAAAGCCGGACCGTAACTTCGTATTCGTTGTCCATGTCGATTGCTGGAGGCACACTGTAGCTAACTTTTATGCCGGTCTCGCTGATGTCTTCAAGCATTCCGCTTACAACGCAAATCTCGCTGTTTTCAACGCGTCCGAAATCTGCAAAGCGTTCTGCCTTCCTAAAATTTTTCATTTCAAAAGTATGAATTAAAATCAGGAGTTTATCAATCGCCAAAAATTTTTAAATCGGCTGTTAAGGCTGAAGAGATAAAAACAAAAACCGCCACGCAGAATTTTCGTTTTTGACCGCGCGCCTGTTTTCACTTTTTAACGCACATGATTTTTCTTGTCTCGTCGATTTCAGGGCCGACAACGCGGACAAAGTACAAGCCTCGCGCCACTGATTTTCCTGAAAGATTTGTTCCGTTCCATTTGAAAAAATGAGTTCCACTTTCATAATGGCCTTTTGCAAGACGGCGGACAATGTTTCCGTCCAAAGTCATTATAAAAACGTTCAAATTTCCGGCAGATTTCATGTCGACTTCAATCACAGACCGCTCGCTGTCATTCAAATTTATCACGTTTTTCAGAATTGAAACTCCGCCTCGCTGCTTAGTAAAAGCTCTAATCGAAAATGACCACAAATCAAGGACTGAAAAATTCTTGCTCAAAATATTTTCTTCAGGAATCCAGAGCGAATAAAGATAAGTTTCGCTGCCGTTTCCATCATGGTCGATTTTTGAGCTTCCAATTCTAAAAACAAACTGAACTTCATCTCCGGCTTTTAATCCAAGAGAATCAGAGTCAGAATCCTCGTTTTCAAAAGTGTAGTTCCACAAAGTGTTTCCGCTGTCCGAGCTTGCCGCCTCCGGCAAAATTTTCGCCAGGATTTCCGTGTTTGCCGCAGAAGAAAGCGCCTCAAAGTTTTCGGGAAGCCAGACCCGCCAGGAAGAGCCGAGCAGGCTGTTTATTTTGTCGCTTTTCATCGAGTTTTTTAATGATGATTTTAGCGAGGCAAAAAGTTTTACTCCGCCGTTTTCGTCATCCGCATTTTTACCGGAATATGAAATTTGAAGAACAATGTCTTTTCCGCTGGGAAGTTTTCCGGAATTTTCAGCGTCTTCTCCAAAATCATGAACCGAAAAAGTTCCAATGTCTGATTCAGAACCGGAAGATTTTGCGCATGCGTAAAGCGGCTTTACAGCGTTCACCGCGAAATCGCTTATTATATGCTTTTCAGTTTCATTAAAAATCAAGTATGTTTTTGGAATGTCATCCAGCGTTATTTTTTCGTCAAGCGTCAAAAGAAGCGCTGTGTAATTTTCGTTTCCGCCCATGAATTCTACTTGGGAGATTTCAAAAAGTTCCGACGATGCAGAGCTGTCCATTATTTTCAGGGCGGACTTTATCGCTTCCAAAGCCTCGTCAAGATTTCCGGAGCTCTCTAATTCCTGCAGCGAATTATCCCCGTAGAGAATTTTTTCAGGAGAAACGAGATAAACGTAAGAAGAATTTACAGGAGAAAGAGAAAGCGAAAAAGAAAGACTGCTTAACAAAGAAACCGGATCGAACCAGTTTTTCGTGGAGAATGTTCCGCCCTCTTTTTTGCCCCAATCGTAAACCGTTTTTTCTGAAGATTTCAAATTCAGCGCAGTTTCTGAGGAAGAATTATCAACATAGGTGTAAGAAAAATTATCAGAGGAAGCCGAGCCTGAGTAAATCCATTTTGAAGAATTTGATGAAGAAAGCAAAACATAGCAGCTTTCCGTGCCGGTGCATTTTAACGTTCCGCTCACGCTTTGCGTTGTTCCGCCGGCAAACGTGATTTTCAGTTCTGAAATTGAGCCAGACGAGCTGAACGACTCGGAGGAAACAGTAAAATTTACAAACGAATTTGCCGCAGAAAAAGACGCCGGAGATTTTAAGACAAGCGAGCCCGTAAAAGCGCCTGAAAAAGCCGCTTCGTTTTCGCCGCAGTCCACGGTCAAAGAGCCGTCGCTTGAAACGTCTTTTTCAAAAGTTATTTTGCCGCCAGCCGACAACGACGCGCCGTCTGAAAACGAAATCTTTCCTGAATATTGCTGAGCGCCAGAAGTTGAAACTCCGCCCAAAAAATTCGCGGAAGACGAAATCTTTAAGGAATCGCAGCTTGCGCCCGCCGCGACAGAAAAATCAGAGCCTGCATTCAGCGAAACCGCGCCAGCCGAAACAATTTCAATTCCGCCTGAAAAAACATTCTCACCGCTCATTGAAACATCGCCAGCCGTTACGGACGAGCTTCCAAGCGTTACAGCGCCCGAAAAACTGCCGGAACCGGAAAAAGAAGCGCCGCCGGTTATCAGCGATTCGCCTTCCACAGAAAAATCATCGCTTGAAGAGACAAATCCTGAAATCAAAAGGGTCTCATAGTTTTTTCCGCTTGAAGAAGAATCTCCGTCCCAAGACAAAGACTGCGGAGAAGATGAAGTTCCGCCGAAATATTCAACCGTGCTTTCGCTGCCGTTTGAAGAAGAAGAAAATGAAGGATTTCCGCCGATTCTGACAAGCGAATTGTTAGTAAAATCGCCTGAAACGCTTTGATTTCCGCTGATAACGACAGTTCCGCTGTTTGTGATTGCGGAAGCTTCCACATCCACACTTGAAAAATCCACGCTCGCCCCGGAATCAACTGAAAGAGATTTTACATTTATGTCGCTTTCCAATTTTAAAATATAAGGACTCTGCGAAGAAGATTCGCCTTTTTGAACTATGATTTTAGACGTTCCGCTTGAAGAGTCCGGAACGCTTCCGGAAGACAAAGCAGTTTCTCCATCCTGCGACCAATTTGAAATCTCGCTCCAAGACGAAGACGCGCCGCCAAGCCAGTAATATGTGTCAGGAAATATGAACCAGCCTTCTGTAGTCGGATTGTCAACATCAAAATCGGTAACCGTGGAAGAATCAGGAGTCAAGCCAAGAGAATTAAGATCAGTTGAGCCGGAAGATTCCACCGACCTTGAATTTTTGATGACAGTGTAACTAAACAGGCTTGTAGTTGGCGCCAAGCTAAAAACAGCGTACCATTTTTCATCTGATGTGGAAGAAAGAGTTATTGGATATGATTCATCACCATCAATATAATATATGGTGCCGATTGACTGCCATTTTCCGCTTTCAAATTTTACGGTTGCGGAAGAACCAGAATTTCTATAAAAACTTAAACCGTTGAAACTATTTGAACCATAAATTTCAGCATTTCCAGTTATTGAAAGCTGAGTTTTTCCATCGAACGGTTCTTTCACATAAGCACATTCACCTGTCGAAATTCCAATATTTCCCCAGTCGCCTGTCTTTATGCTTTTTTCAAAAGTTACACTTGAATTATCTGATGTAAAATAAGCTGTTGTAGTTGTTACCTCACCTGTATAAAGCTGAAAAGCTGTCGTCAAAATCTTTTTATCAGAATCAATAGAGCTTTCGCCGTTCACCGTGAGCGAATTCAACGGCACGGTTTCGCCCGCGCTTTCGCCAAAAGACACGTCGCCTTTTATAACCACGCTTTTTTTAGAATTTGAATCGGCGCTATTTAAAGCGCCGGAAAAAGTCACGGAAGAAGCTGTAAAAGTTACGTCGTCTCCGAAAGTAATAGCTCCGTCGTAAACTTGCGTTCCGGTTGTAGAAACGCTTGTGCAGCCAGAGTTACAGACTACATCTGCCTTAAACTCGGCAGAAGCGGCATCGACATTGCCGCTTATTACGGTTTTATAATTGTCTGTTTTTCCGATATAAAGCTTGCCGCTGCTGCACGAAATAGCAGCTCCGTTAAATCCGAGCGTAAACGTTATGTCTCCGCCTGCCGTGATTTTCGCGCTGTTTTTAGCAATTCCAGCTGTTCCAATACTAACATTGCCAGAAACATTAACATCGCCAGAATATACAAGTCCCATTCCGACGGTCAAATCACCGGAGTCAATTGTAATGCCGCCGTTCACAGAAAGCTTTTTCTTAAAGTTTAAGGAAGAAGAAGAAATTATCGTGCCGCATTCTACCGCCGTTGAAATTGTGGCCTCATTAGAAAAAATTGCAGTGTCGTCTGTTGAAGGGGAAGAATCAGCTGCAGCTCCGCCTTCGCTCAAAGACCAGTTAGACGGACTTCCCCAGTCGCTGCTGTCTTTTCCAATCCAATAAAAATCCGTGGACCAGCAAAATGCGCAAAAAAAGAGCAAAAAAAACGCGAAAACAGCGCGGAGTGCGCTTCTCATTGAACGCCTTCCACTCTATAGATTTTTTCGTAGCCAGAATCGTCCTCAAAGCCGCGAATCTCTTTTATCTTGAAAACTTCAGACATTTTTTCGTCGTGCTCTAAAAGCAGGTCGGCCGTCGAAATCGGGGAATTCCATTTCATCTTGTCAAACTCGCAAATCAAGTCTGAATCGCTGAATTTAAATTCCGGACCGAGCTTTACGACAATATAAGCGACCGGCGTTTCGCATCCGCAGCAGGCACGGCAAGTGAAAGTGTAAATATCTTCACAAATTGAATGCACATTCATAATGAAATTTTCGGCACCTCCCAAAAATTCCTTAAGCAGGCGGCTTTTTTCAATAATCTGCCATTTTCAGAAAAACTGTTATAGAGATTTCAGAAAAACGCGTTCATCAAAATGCGCAAAAATAGCTTTGACTGAATTACTTGCCAGGTTTTCACGGCAGTTTGTTTTTTCAAACCCGGAAAACCACAGTAAACGTGCTGCCCTCGCCCTCTTTGGAATTCACAATGACAGTCGCATTATGATACTTCGCGCCATGTTTTACAATGCTCAATCCAAGGCCGGTTCCGCCGAGCTGCTTTGAGCGGCTTTTGTCTATTCTGTAGAAACGCTCAAAAATCCGTTCGCGCTCGCTTGAAGGAATTCCTATTCCGCGGTCTTTCACCGAAAAAGTCACACGGTGGCTTTCCAGCATTTCTTTTATGTCAATGTCAACAGAGCCGTCTTTTTTGTTGTATTTTATCGCGTTGTCAATCAGATTGAAAATCATCTCGTAGATTACAGGCCGCACTCCGCTTATCATTCCCGCGCTTCCAGTAAGATTCACGCTGATGTTGTTTTTTTTCGCGCTGGAAGAAAGAACTTCAATCGCCTCGCGGGCAACTTCACGAAGGCTCAGCGTTTCTTTTTCCATGCTGATTGATTTTTCGTCAAGCTTGCTCAATTTTATAATGTCGTTCACAAGCGAAATCATTCTTTGAGACTCTTCATAAATCGTCGAAGCAAAATCTTTCGTTGTTTTCTCGTCAGTTCCGCCGTTTTTTAAGATTTCCGCAAAACCTGAAATGCTTGTGAGCGGCGTTTTTAGCTCATGGCTAACATTCGCGCTAAACTGCTTGCGAAGCTCTTCACGTTGCAATTTTTCAAAATTCTCCTCGGCAATGCGCTTTGTAAAAGGCTTCAGCTCATCATATACATCCGCATTTTCAGGATTTTCCAGATCGATTTTATCAAGCGGCTGAATGATTTTTTTTGATGTCCAGCTTGCCGCCATCGCAGAGACAACGATTGCGGCAACAAGCATAAAGAGAAGAATCGGGCTCATTCCAAAAATCAGGGCGCCGGCAGTAAACTGGTCAGAGCTGATTCTAAGAACATCGCCGTTTTCAAGGAGACGGGCAAAATAAAGCGTTTTTTTCATCATCGTTGTTGAATAACGCTCAATCTGAAAAGTTCCTTTTTGCAAGGCTCCGGCAAATTCCTCACGGCCAGAATGATTCTCCATCGTCTTAAAATCGACTGTGTTGTCAAAATAAACTGTTCCGTCAGAATGAATCAATGTAACCCTGTTTTTTAATCCGAGATTTTCAATTTCCTTAAATCCGCCTTTCAGAACATATTCAGAAAGCAGAGAAGTTTCCGTTTCAAGCTCAGAGAAAATCTGCCTCTCAAAATATCCGTGCATATTCATCGTAAAAATAAATGCGCAAACAAGATAAACAAGCGCGCCTGCAAAAAAAGTCGTCGCAAAAATCCGAATTGAAAGTGATTTTGATTTCATTTTATTTTCCTCTTGGTCGTTCCCCGAAATTCCGTCAAAAAAGCCCGGCTGCCATGGCGAATTTGTTTCAGCAGCTACATGACAATTCTGTTCCAGCAGTCAATGCGGGGCGGGCTATTCGCCATTCCGCTAGCCGCTCCAGCCGCTTCCCTCGCTCGCTCAATTCCAGCGGCCGCTTCGCGTGGCTACTATCCCCAACGCGACAGCATTTTTCTCTGATTTTCCACCTACAATTTTATCTTGTAGCCGACTCCGCGCACGGTTTCAATCAAACTTCCGTCC
The DNA here is from genome assembly GCA_963611155.1 of bacterium. Lineage (GTDB taxonomy): Bacteria > Spirochaetota > Spirochaetia > Treponematales > Treponemataceae > Treponema_D. The sequence continues at coordinate 8,468 of CAVDRA010000024.1, forward strand.
TCGTCTCCGATTTTCTGCCTTAAAGTCCTGATATGAACATCAACCGTGCGGCTTTCAATGTCAGAATCAATTTTCCAGATTGAATCCAGCAAACGCTCTCGGGTAAGAACATTTCCGCGGTTTTCAATCAGAAGAGCGAGCAAATCAAATTCCTTTACCGTCAAGAAAACCTGCTTTCCGCTGGCAAAAACCGTGTGCTTTTCAATATTCATCTTTACATTTCCGGCTGAAAGCTCGTTTGCGCCGGAAGATTTCGCCGCGTTTTTCTCGTATCTGCGCAAAACAGCCTTTATTCTCGAAAGAAGCAACATCATTCCGAACGGTTTTGTAACGTAGTCATCCGCCCCAAGATCAAGCCCGGTAACCACGTCAAATTCAGAATCTTTCGCCGTGAGCATAATCACAGGAATTCCGGAAGTCTCCTTGCCTGCCCGAAGCTTTTTCAGAATCGAAATTCCGTCCTCTTCAGGAAGCATAATGTCCAAAAGAACAAGTTCCGGTTTTTCTTCGCCAAGAGATTTCCAAAATTCGCTAGGCAGACCGAATTCCCTGCACTCATACCCTTGCGTTCTCAGGGTATAGTCCAGAAGTTTTCTGATTGCCTCGTCATCTTCCAAAAGATAAATCATAATTAAAATATACTGACGATAGAAAAAATAAAGCAACAATGAGCGTGTAAAATTTCTGTAAAATTATCCGCCAATATTTCAGGCGATAACGCGGCAAAACGGCGTAAAAAAGCCGGCCTGCTACATTCAGAAAGCGCATTCCGCTTCATTTTTCACAGCAAGACCGGCCTTTATTTTAGTCTGGCATGAACTCTTCATTCCGAAATCAGGATTTTAGAATTCATCAATTCAGCTCAGCAATTTTTTTAGTTTCCCTTTCCGACAAGGCACATCCATTCAGCCTGGGCGCAAAGAGTTTCGCCAACATACGCTTTTCCGGACTGAACAACCATATTTTTCGTGCAGCGTTTGTTCTCAACCACCATCCGCACAGTGTCTCCCGGGCGAACCTGATGCTTAAATTTAACGTTGTTCACAGTCGCAAGGAAAAAAAGGCTTCCCTCATCAAATTTTTTCTGCAGGCTCAAAGCGGCGCCGCCCCCCTGCGCCATTGTTTCAATCAAAATCACACCTGGAACAACCGGATATTCCGGAAAGTGTCCCTTAAAGAAAAAATCCTCATCAGTGAATTTCCGTGTGCAAACACAGCCGTTCTCATCAAAACTTTCAATCGTGTCAACAAAAAGGAAAGGCTTTCGATGCGGCAAAAGCGACTCAATATCTGTAAATGGCAAATCCATAAATTTCTCCTATTAATAAAAAATTTGCAGCGCAAACTTTTAAATCTAAAAATCTGCTGAATTCTCGTTTTTTATTTCTTGGGCGTTCCCCTCGCTGTGCTCGGGTCGGGCTTTGCGCACTTCGCCGTCTTACGCGGCTCATTCAAAAACGGGGCTTCGCAAGCTCAGCCGCCATTTTTGAACTTCGGTGCTACAATCCCTAACGCAAAATGCTACTCGGCCTTCTTGAAAACCAAAATTCCGTTGTGGCCGCCAAATCCAAAGTTTCCGCTCATAGCAACGTTTACCGGCATTTCAAGACCTTTGTTCGGTGTGTAGTCAAGATCACAGCCGCCTTCAACATCAGGCTCGTCAAGATTTATTGTAGCTGGAATGTACGAATCAGCAATCGCCTTGCAGCAAATCATCGCCTCAAGAGAGCCAGCGTTTCCAAGACAGTGGCCTGTCATTGATTTTGTTGAAGAAACATGAAGTTTTTTTGCGGCCTCTCCAAAAGCAATATGAAGCATTTTTGTCTCGCCTGAATCGTTCAAATGAGTCGAAGTTCCGTGAGCATTGTAATAAGTAACTTCCTCCGGTTTTACGCCGGCGTCCTTCATTGCGATTGTCATTGCCTTTGCTCCGCAAATTCCGTCCGGATTTGGCGCTGTAAGATGGTATCCGTCAGAAGAAGCTCCATATCCTGCAACCTCAGCGTAAATTTTTGCTCCGCGGGCTTTTGCATGCTCATATTCCTCAAGAATCAAGATTGTGCTTCCCTCGCCCATGATAAAACCGTCGCGTTTCTTGTCAAAAGGGCGGCTAGCCTTTGCCGGATCATCAGCAAATCCTGAAGAAAGAGCGTGAAGCATAGAGAATCCCAAATTCGCAAATCCGCATTGTGTAGACTCTGCTCCGCCAGTCAAGATTACGTCGTAGCGGCCGCTTCTGATTTCATCCAAAGCGTTTCCGATTGCGTCTGTTCCTGAAGCGCAGGCTGTAGCGATTGTATGAGTCGCTCCATGAATTCCGAAAGTCATGGAAATATTTCCCGCGCCCTCGTTTGGAATAAGCATCGGAACTGTCATCGGAGGCATTCTTGTCTGGTTCGACTCAAAATAAGCTTTCATCGAAGCTTCTGTAACCTCAAGACCGCCGATTCCAACACCAAGGTAAACAGCCGTGTCCTCAAGAACTTCTTTGTTGTCGATAAGATTTGCGTCTTCCAAAGCCATTTTTGAAGCGGCAACAGCATACTTTGTGTAGCGGGCCATTTTTCTTGCTGCCGACGAGTCCATGTATTTCGAAGCATCAAAATCTTTTACTTCCGCAGCGTATTTTACTTTGAAATTTGTGTTGTCATAATGTGTGATTGTCGCAACTCCGCTTTTTCCAGCCTTGATAGAAGCCCAAGTTTCATCAACAGAATTTCCGATTGGTGAAACACATCCAAGTCCTGTAACAACGACTCTTCTCATAATTTTCTCCTGATTTTTCAGATTTAGCGCAAAAAAAACGAAATGTTTCTGCGATTTTTCAGTTCTATTTTTCAAAATGACATTTTTTGTTTTTTTGTCATTTTAAGCAGCTCAATGTTATATGAGATTTTTTTTTTGTTCAAGATTTAAATCAAAAGATAAAAAACACAGCTTCCAGGATAAAAATCGCGAGAAAATTCTCAGTTTCCGCTAAATTCAAAATGCTGCCAGTCCTTTACTCCGCTCCAGTCGCCTCCCCACTCAAAGCCTTCCGAAAGAAAAAGCTTACAGCACAAATCATCTTTGTCGATTTTATGTGGAAAATTTTGCGCGCGGTCAATATAAAATGCGCCGGTTAAAGGCTCTATCACGTTTTTTCCGCCGACTTTTTTAAAATAAGGATTATAAAGCGGATTTATGTCAACCGCCAAGCCGGCTCCGTGCATCGAGATTTTTTTTGTGTGCGAAATAAACCGGAAATTAAAGCATGAAGAATTATTGTCGCGCATAGAAGACTCGTCGTCGGCTCCGTACTCATCTATCAGGCGGATTTTTTCAATCTCATAATGCGCGGAATAAAGTTTTTTGAAAATTCTAACCAGCTTCTCCGCGATTTTTGAGCTGCATATAATCTCGCCCACGCTTTCTTTTCCGTCAAAATTCCAGTGCAGAACATGAACGTAGCGCAAATCTGAAAGCGGCACAGTGCAGTCAGAACGGTAAGATTTTCCATTTATCTTCTGAAAAAGCTCATCGCTAATAAAAGAAACATAAAATTCCGCATCCATCTTGTCTTCCGCAGTGCCAATAATTTTTTCAGAATCAATCGGAAATGCGGCAGACGCAAACAAAAAAAACATTGAAGCCGCAAGAAAAAATTTTCTCATAGGTCAAAATTTCCTGTGCGGCTTTTTTTTCTGTCTGCGCGGATTCTTTTTAGCTTCAGCCTTCTTTCCACAGAATTTTTTGTCGGCTTTGTCCTGATTCTTTTTTTTCTGCTTTTTAAGGCGCTTAAAATTTTGCTTTCAAGCCTTTCGAGCGCGATTTTTCTGTTTTCTCCCTGAAAACGCTCGTCGTCGGCATCTAAGAAAATTTCATTTTGCGAGTTTATCGAAGATTTTAATTTTGACTTTAATTTTTCTTTCTCAGTCTCTGAAATTCCTGAAATTTCATCGAGAGAAACCGATATATGGACTTTCGTATTGACTTTATTTACGTTCTGCCCGCCTTTTCCTCCAGACCTTGCAAAAGACATGGAAGATTTTTCCAAAAGCGATTTATGAATCTCATTCTTATCCATAAAAATTTATTTTGGCAGAAACCCAAGAAATTTGCCATAATAGCAGAAAATCATTTATATTTTTAATCTATAAAAAAAATTCAGAAAAAAGAGGAAAAAAATGGCAAAATTTGAAGGACTTTTGACTTTCGACATCAATTCAGGAAAATTCTGGATTACAGACAGGGAAACACAGGCTCCAGTCACTTCGCTTGAATTCGGAGACACTTTTGAGGTAAAAACCGATGACGGCTGGATAAAAACCGGAATTGAAATCACAAGCGGAGATGACGGAAATCTTTTGTTCAAATTAAAAAACACAAACTATGCCGGAATTTTAGACGGAATCGAAGTCAGACAATAAAAAATATTTCAGAAAATATAAGAAACGCAAACTCGCGCGGCAATGATTTTCCGCAAGGCGAACAAAAACACGCATTTCTTGGAGGGGTGTTTTATGCGCATTTTACACACATCGGACTGGCATCTAGGGAAAATTTTCCACGAATATTCGCTCATAGAAGA
>CAVDRA010000025.1:0-12631 GCA_963611155.1 bacterium
TCTTTATGTGCTTGAAAAAAACGGGTGTGAGGGTGTCGTTTCCAAAGAGAACCAGAAATACCCTGTAGTGTCGCCTGTAAGTCCGGTCCAGCTTCAAAAAGAAAATTCTTATATTTTCAGGCGGAACGGATTTTTTACCGACAGAACGAAGTCTGCGCATATTTTTTATATTCCTGACGGCCAGACAAAAAATATTGAAAAATCTGCTTTTGAAATTTCCGCTTTTCAGGGAACTGTCTGTGGCGGAGACGGCAAAGCGGCTTTTCCGTGGATTTCTCCTGCGCTTGCGCTTATATTTGCGCTTGTTCTTCTGCGGTTTTCTAGAAACAAGAGTTTTTTTGCGTCTGCCGCATTTTTCCCGCTTCTTTTTGCTTTTTGCAGGCCGCTTTATACGGTTGCTGCGGCTTCTGTCTTTTTGCTTTTCTCGTTTTTTATTCTCCAGAAAATTTGGGGGCGGAGCCGCTGCCGGAAAACTTTCTTTAATTCGCCTTACGCTCTGATTTTTGCCTCGTCGCCGCTTTTGATTCTGATTTTTTCTTCGCTTGAAAATGCGGGTTTTTATCTTTTGACGGTTATTGCGTCTTTTTCGTGTGTTTATCTCTATAAAATTTTTGAGGAAACGCGGTTCGCGCGGAACAGTTTTAAGCCTGTTATGATTATGTCCTCAAAAATGATTCCTGTTATCGGCAGAAACGGAATCCGTCTTATGGGCTTGATGTGCGCTGTTGTTCTTCTCCTTTTTTCCGCTTTCTTTTTTCTCGGAAGAGTTTCAAGCGCCGGAAACGATTCTTCAATGCCGTCGCTTCCGTCTCCTGTCTCGAAAAACGACGAGTCTTTGCCGGATTTTTCTGATTTTTTGGAATGGAGCTGGGACACAATCACTTTTCCATACAGAAGACTTTCTGAAAATATCTCATCCCCGAAAGACGGAGATACAGTTTCGATTATTGATTACGCTGAAGATGACGGTTTCATAACGGAATATGATTCTAAAATGTATGTTTATGACAGCAAATTCAGAGAATCCGTCGCAAGGCAGGTTGAATCTCTTGACTATCCTTCGCTTGAAAAAATGATGATGGAGCAGGGAAAAGCTTCGTCTTACGGATACTCGAAAGGAAAGCTTCCCTCGTCTGAAAAATTCGGCGCGGTTTTGCTTCTTTCATTTGCTTTGATTTCTTTTGTGCTTTCAGGATATTATATTGTAGGTAGAAAACGGTATGGTCTCAGCATATAACTTTAAGTCGCCTGACGAGGGCAAATTCAAGCTTGCCGCAACCGCATTCTTGCCGTCTCGCTCAGTTGTTCCGCTTGACGGCGAAATTCTGATTGGCGAGGGCGAACTTGTAAAAGAAGGGCAGGTGATCGCAAAAACAAGTGAGCTTTATATTCATGCTCCTGTTTCTGGCGTTGTCGAAGAGATTTCTGACGGAATTTTTTCCAGCGGGAAAAAAGGTCCCTGCGCAAAAATCGCTTTGAAAGGCTCTCTTGTGTTTACAGGAAAAAAATTATTTGAGACCGGATGGAAAAGCTACGAGAAAGAGACTCTGGTCTACAAGCTGAAAGAAGCCGGCGTGTTAAGCACTTTTTCAAAAAAAATTCCGGTTTACTCGCAGATAAAGAACTTGAAAAAATCTAGCCCGGTCGTTGTTCTCCGCCTTTTTGATGATGATCCGTCCGTTTTGACCGAGCGTTTTGTCTCAAAAAATTACACAAGGCAGGTGATGACAGGCGTTCAGATTCTTGCGAAGGCTTGCGGAGCAAAAGTCTTGGTTGTTTGCCAGGACAAATATTCAAAAATTCCGCTCGGCGAATTTTTTGCGGAAAATCAGGAAGAGAGTGAAAATCAGATGAAAATTTTCGAGGTCGAGATTGACACCAGAAAATATCCTTGCGGAAGCGAGCATTGCCTTGTTTCTTCCGCAAAGAAAAATATTTCTGATGAGTCTCTCTCTTTTCTTGGAAAAAATGATTTTTTTGTTGACAGCGTTACATCTTTTCATGCCTATAACGCGATTGTTCTTGGAAAGCCTGAGATAAACGCGTTTGTCCATGTAACAGGCGACTGCCTGAATTCCGCGGCGATAATGAATGTAAAGCTTGGAACATCATTAAAAGATCTTGCTGAAATGTGCGGCGGATTCAAGAGAAAATTTTCAAGAATTGTCATAAACGGAACTGTAAAAGGAATTTCTGTGAAGAATCTTGATATTCCGCTTGTGAAGTCTATAAAATCTGTGGAATTTGTTCCGGCGCGCAAAAGCAAAGAGGTTTATTCTGAGCCGTGTGTAAGATGCGGAAACTGCCGGAAAATCTGCCCTGCTAAGCTTTGGCCTGGAAATCTCTACCGGATCGCGCATTTGGATGGAGAAAGCTTCGGTCTTTTGGCTTCCCGCTCAATAGCTGAGTCGGCTGTTCTATGCATGGAGTGCTCTCTTTGCAATTCTGTCTGTCCGTCGCGCCTTCCGCTTCAGCAGACAATTTCATTGCTAAAGGAAAAAATAAATGACGATGAAAACAAACATGAATAAGCTTGAAAAAAGCGTCGTTCCAGGACCTTTTAAATATTTGCGGCCTTCTATCCGGACGGAGGCCTGCTTTTTTCTTTTTCTGCTTTTTCCTCAGATTCTGCTTCTTGCGCTTACAGGAAGTTTTAGGTCCCTTATTGTGATTTTAAGCTCTGTTCTTGCAAATCTTCTTGCGGAGGCAATTGATCTGAAATTTCAGGAAAAGGACAAATTTGACTGGTTTGTCTGCCTTATCCGTGGAATTCTGACCGGGCTTTTTTTGCCGTCGTCTTTTCCTGTTCTTCCAGTGTTTTTTATTGCGTTTTTTACGCTTTTGGTCAGCAGGTATATTCTCGGTGGCTTTGCCAATTCATGGGTAAATCCGGTCGCAATTGCTGTCGCGGTCTGCTATCTTGTCGGAATGAAATTTTTTCCTTCTGTCTCGCTCTCGATTACAGATCTTCAGTCCAGAAATCCGGCTTTGGCGTTGATTCAAAACGGCACATTTCCTATAAATTCTTTCGATCTTAGAATAACGGCTTTTTTGAACCAGCGCATTTTCAGCCTGTTTAAAGTCTCGATTCCAGACGGCTACATTTCGCTTTTGTGGGATTCCCATTCTCTTATTCCTGCGTTCAGGTTCAGCCTTTTGACGGTTCTTTCTTCGGTAGTTCTGCTCGGTTTTGACATTGTGAATCCGATAATTCCGGCCTGCTTTGTGTTTACGTATGGACTTCTTGTAAAATTTGTTTCGCCTTTTTTTTATAACGGGCCTCTTTTTCAGGGAGATGTTATTCTTGCGCTTTTTACGGGCGGAACTCTTTTCTGCGCGTTTTTTCTGTTGCAGTGGCATGGAACGACACCTCTGACAAACCGCGGAAAATATTTTTACGGAATTTTCGGGGGAATAATCGCATTTCTGATTGCCGGCACTGGAACTTCATCTTCAGGAATGATTTTTACCGTTCTGATTTTGAACATTGTGGCGCTTTTGATTCAAAATGCCGAAAACTTATCCTCTGCAAAATTTGCCGAGAATGTGCTTAAAAAACGGGTGCAGAGCGTAAAGGAGGGACAGGATGCTTAGATTGGATGTGAAACGGCATGCCACTCTCTACGGAATTTCTTCGGAATAATATTTTTTGTGTTCGCGCTTTTAATCACCGTGACTCTTCTTTCGAGAAATTCATGGAAGAGCGGACTTGCAGGCGAGCTTCAGCTTGTCTTGAATAATTACGAGAAAGACACTTACACCGTGAACAAATTCATCGACATAAAATCGCCGTTTTCAACAAGCGCGGCGCTTTACTCGCTGATAAAGAAGGGTGCAAAATCTGATGAGTCTTATTACGGCGCGGTTGTGCGTATTCAGACGATTGCGGGACCGGCTCCTGCGGCATTTGTCTACAGCGGAAAACAGGTTGTTTTCGCGGGCTTTTGCGAGGATTTTGGAAAGGCTGAATCTTTGGCGGACTTTACTCTTTCAAATGCGAATATTCGCCATTGGGAAAATATGATTCCTAGAATAGTTGGCAAAGCAGTTTCAAAGCAGGGGGCCAGATAAAAATGAAAGACAGCAAACTCGCTTATTATTACATCGCCTCAAGCCTTGCGATTCTTGTGCCTGTTCCGGGAAGGCTTGCCTACGGAATTTTCGTGCTTTTTCTTTTTAACATTCAGATGTTTTCAGTCTCTTTTGTTTTTCATGCGGTTGAGCATATGAACCTTCAGGCTTTAAAGAATTCTATTATCGCTTTCGCGCTGATTGCAATCACGGTTTTTTACAAGCAGCTTCTTGTGATTTTCTGTCCGCCGGCGGCTTTGACTCTCGGTTTTTGCATCTATCTTCCGGCCTTGACTTCTGCCGTGATTGAATTCTTTTTCACCGAATATCAGAAGGGAATCAAGGCTCATGTTTTTTCGACAATGAAAAAGTCTCTTGCAATGTCTGCTTTTTGCCTTGTCTGTTTTTTGCTCCGCGACGTTGTAGGATTCGGAACCGTGACCCTTCCTTCGTGGAAAAAAATCGCTGTTTTTCATCTTCCTTTTGCCACACAAAGCGTTGGCGCGAGCGTATTTGCGGCGACAATTCCCGGAAGCCTTGTTTTGATTTCAGTTCTTTTAAGTCTTTTTATTTTCTTTAACAAAAAAATGAAATTTATTGAAGAAAATCCGTCGCTTTTGAGAAACGCTAAGGAAGAAACGGAGGAGGCACAATGATTTTTAGCACAATTCTTTATTATCTTGCGACTTCGTCCGCGGTTCTTTTCTATGGAATCGGAATAAACAGGACTATTTCAATAAAGGACACTTTCTCTGACTCTTTGATTTCATGTTTCAAGGCTTTGATGACAGGCGCTTCTACAGCCGCGCTGACTTACCTTATTACAATGTGGCTTTTGGTTCCTGTTCATCTTGCGGAAATTTATCCTGTTCTCGCGATTGTGCTTTTTCTGATTTTTACAACATTGTCAGAAATTTTTATTGGAATCGGCCTTAGCAATGCTCCGACAGAGTTTACAATTCCTCTTTTGAGCGTTTTTCTGGGCGTAAACGAGGGGCTTTCAGTTGGCGTTGCTGTGATAATCACCTGCACGTGCATTATTTCCTACTATCTTCTTGTGATTGTTTTTCATTCCGTAAAAGAAAGAATCAGCTTTTACACGGCCAGCTCCGGTCTGAAAACATATTGCGTGCTTTTGATTTGTCTTGCCGCCGCTGTTATCGCAATTTTCGGCTGCGGCAATTCTTGGCTCAGCCTTGTCATTGAAGGAGGGGCAAAATGATTTTGTCGTGTGTTTTTCTTTTTCTCGTTCTTGCCGCGGCTTCTGCTTTTATTTACTATCTTTATGCTTTTTTTATTCCTGCCCTTAAGCTAAAGAACCGTGACTATAATGAGTCGCTCGTTTCAAATTTCACTTTTGATGACAAGTCTGTTTCTGAGTGCGACACTTCGCTTTTATCGCAAAAAGAAAAGGCGATGCGGCCATTTTTTGATTCTCTTTACCGCTCAAAAGTAAATGACGAGAAAATCTGCGTGGAATTTCCGGCTGTGGCTGACTCTGACGAAAAAGCTTTGTTTTTTCCAGATGAGAATTTCATACTCTTTGATGCGGACGGAAATTACAAAGGCAATAAAACTATTGATGTTGCCGGCGGAAACGCTTTTTTATCCGGGGAAAAATCCGGCGAAAAGGCAAAATGCTTTAAATTTTGGATTTGCTGCTATAAACTTTTGCATAGAAAAGAATTCAAGCCTGAAAACGTTTTATAATCCAGAGAATAAATGAAGAAGCTAAATATTTGTCTTTACATTACGCTAACATCCTCTATTCTTTCTCATACTTCTGACTTTGAAGAAAAGTATGATGAAATATACAAGAAACTGGTTTCATTTTTGTTTGAAAACTCCCGGAACCGCATGTCAGTTTCTTTTTCAGGTCCGCTTCTTTCATGGATTATGCGGGAGCATCCTGAGTATACGCAGCTTTTTTCAAAGCTTCTTAACAGAAAGCAGACTGAGATAATCGGCGGCGGATACTATAATCCAGTTTTTCCGCTCGTTTTTCCCCGTGACAGAACAGGTCAGATTGACTTGATGTCGTCAGAGATACGCCATGCGACAGGAAAGCGTCCGCGCGGAATGACAATTTTCAACTCAATATGGGACAACAATCTTGTTCCGTGTTTTTCTGCCTGCGGAATGGAATATGTTCTTCTTGACAGCTCTCTGATTCCAAAAGAAAAAAAGCTTTATCTTCCTTTGATTGCAAGCGAGCAGGGAAAATCAGTCTCGATCTTGCCTGTAAGCCGCGAATTTATTCCGAATACTCTTGTGGAGCCGAATGAATATCTCCGGAATCTTTTTGATACTGTGAGTTATCTTACGAAAAATGACGAGTATAATTCTGTGGCCGACGAGCGCGTTATTGCAATCAAGATTGATGAGAATCAGTTTTTAAGGCTTCATGATTCAAACTGGCTGAAAAGGCTTTTTGAGGCCGCAGATGAAAATTTCGCTGAGACAATCGAGTTTTCTTTGCCGCTGAATTTTATACACGGCTCATGCTTTAAGGTTCCGTCGTATATTCCGGCTGGAATTCAGTCTGATGTCGCAATATGGGCGAAAACCCCATACAAGGCTCAGGAAAACACATCTAATTTTCAGACGACAGTTTATGATTTTCTTCTTACGTACAAGAGAAACCATGCTCTCTATAACAGAATGCTTTTTATCTCGATGCTGATAAACCAGTGCAAAGGCGACAAGGCCCGGAAGAAAATAGCAAGGGAAAAACTCTGGATTGCGCAGAGCGGGGAAGGGTATGTGTGCAATCCTTCCGGAGTTTTTGCGAACAACCAGGCAAGGCAGTATGCGTACAGAAATCTTACCGAGGCGGAAAAGCTTTGCCGCGAGGCTTCCGGAGGGCAGGAATTCAAGGAGTCAGCGACAAAATACGACTACAATTCGGACGGACACAATGAATATGTGTGCGCGATGGCAAAATATACAGCCTGCGTTTCAAAATCCGGCGGACAGATTTGCGAATTTGACATAATCCACAACACTGGAAACTATGCCGACAGTCCGAGCCGGATTGCGCAGTTTGACTCTGTTGATGATGCGTACGAGCGCGGGCTTTTTGTCGATCATCTCTTTACAGGCGAGGAATATTCCCTGTATAAATGCGGCATGCCTGCCGGAAGCGGAATTTTCTCTCGCGCCTTATATCATGAGGAAGATTTTGACAGCTACCGCCACGAGATTGTGTTGAATGCGGAAGGTAAATATTCTTCGATGAATATTCCCGTCCAGCTAAAAAAGAAGATAATCGCTAATTCTGACGGATTTATGATTCAGTACATTTTGAAAAACGAAGGTCCGTTCGATATAAAAGGAAACCTTGTTGTCGAGTCAAATTTTGCGCAGACTGATTTTTCTTCGGCGAAGGCGAATTCCTATAAAGTAGATGTGATTTCAAACAACGAGGGAAGCGCGATAGACACTCATTCTTCTCCGTGCTCGGCGGAAAAAATTTCATATATTCAGCTTACCGATTCTTCAAATGATATTTCATTTGTTTTTGAGCCGAACGAGGACTGCGATTTTTTCTGCATGCCGATTGTGTTTCACCGGCCGTCAGGCCTGAGCGACGCACCTCAGATTTCCGGAACGGCTTTTGTCGTGTCTCTTGGCTGGAAAGTCGAGCTTTTAGCAGGAATGGAAATGGAGAAGACAATCAATTTTTCCATTATTGTTCCCAAAAAACGCAGCGCGAAGAAAAATTAAGTTTTTGCGTTAAGGATTGCGAATCAAGAAACGCCGGATAAACCTCCACTTCTTACGGATTAAAAACATTAATTTTCATACACGCGTCCTGCGCTCTTTAACTGAAATCAAAAACGCGGAACCACGAAAAGCCTGACCGCCGCTTTAGCGGCGGAAACGCCCGGATTAAAAATCAAAAAATCCTAATCATTTGTATAAGAGCTTAAAATTTACTATAATTTTGCCCTATGAAAAATATAAAGACTAAACGGCTTATCACTTCGGCATTGCCTTATGTAAACAATATTCCGCATCTCGGAAACCTTATCCAGATGCTTTCTGCTGACGTTTTTGCGCGTTTCTGCCGTTCACGCGGATACGAAACGATGTATGTCTGCGGAACTGACGAATACGGAACTGCGACTGAAACGAAAGCCCTTCAGGACAAGAAAACTCCGCGCGAGCTTTGCGATTATTATTACAAGATTCACAAAGAAATTTACGAATGGTTCAATATCGCGTTCGACAAATTCGGGCGGACTTCCAACGAAGAATGCACTGAAATCACCCAGTCGATTTTTAAGGATCTGGACAAAAACGGCTTTATAAAAGAACACACGAGCGAACAGCTTTTCTGCCCGCAGTGCAACATGTTCCTTGCCGACCGCTACGTTGACGGAACCTGTCCTAAATGCGGCGCGACGGATGCACGCGGCGACCAGTGTGATTCGTGCGGAACTCTGCTTGACCCGACGCAGCTTTTACAGCCGAGATGCCACACCTGCGGTTCAACTCCACAGGTAAGACAGACAAAACATCTTTACATCGATTTGCCTTCAATCGCTCCAAAACTTGAAGAATGGATGCAGGAGACAAGCGTAAAAGGAAAGTGGGCTGCAAACGCAATCCAGATGACAAAGGCATGGATCCGCGACGGCTTGAATGAGCGTGCAATCACCCGCGATTTGAAATGGGGAATTCCTGTTCCGAAAGCCGGCTATGAGGATAAAGTTTTCTATGTCTGGTTCAACGCTCCGATCGGCTATATGTCAATTACAAAGCAGCTTGAAGATGAACTAAAAGTTCAGGGAAAACAGAGTTTTGACTGGAGAAAATGGTGGCTTCCTTCTGAAAGCACTGAAAAGTTTGCAGACGACGAAAAAATCGAGCTTTTCCAGTTCATCGGCAAAGACAATATTCCGTTCCACACGGTTGTTTTCCCTTGCTCGGAAATCGGCACAGGCAAAGACTACACAAAACTCTATCATATGTCTTCAACGGAATTCTTAAACTACGAAGACGGAAAATTCTCTAAATCAAAAGGTGTCGGCGTTTTCGGCTCAGATGCAAAGGAAAGCGGAATTCCGGCTGACGGCTGGAGATTCTACATTTATTACAATCGCCCGGAAAATCAGGACTATCAGTTTACGTGGAAGGATTTTCAGGAAAAATACAATAAGGAACTGATCGGAAATCTCGGAAACCTCGTGAACCGCACGCTTCTTTTTATCAGCAAAAACTACGGCGGAAAAATTCCTGAAGGAAAAAAAGACGAAGCTTTGTGGAAGCAGGTAATTGAAAAGGAAGAAAAAGCAACGCAGCTTCTTGAGTGGGCAGAATTAAAAGACGCACTCCACGTAATCCTTGAAATCTCAGACCTTTGCAACAAGGCTTTCCAGAGCGCAGAGCCGTGGAAGGCAATCAAGGAAAACAAGGAAGCGGCAGACAACGTTCTTTATAATCTTGCCTACATTATTAAAGACCTTATGATAATGCTCGAGCCTTATCTTCCTACATACACGCAGGTTGTCACAGGCTGGCTTGGAAAATCAATCTATTCTTCGACATTTGCAAGTCCATGTGCTCCGGGAGCATTGACCTGGGACGATCTTGGAAAAATGGAAGGACTTGAAACAATCGGTGAAACTTCCGTTTATTTTACGTCTCTCGACAACAAGACTGTAGACGCTTTCCGCGCGAAATTTGCCGGCAAAAAGGATGAAAGCGCAAAGAAAGACAAAAAAGAAAAGAAACAACAGAAAAAACAAGAGCCAAAGCCAGCTTTAACACCTGAGCAGCAGATTGAATTCTTTAATAAAAACATTGAGCTCCGCGTTGCAAAAATTGTTGACGTAAAGCCGAATCCGGAAGGCGAAAAACTTTTCATCGAGACTCTCGACGACGGAAGCGGCACACCTCGCACGATTCAGTCCGGGCTTAGAATGTACCTCAAGGAAGAAGATCTGCTTGGAAAGCATGTCGTAATTGCTTCAAATCTTGCGCCACGCAAAATGCGCGGGGTAGAAAGCTGCGGAATGCTTCTTGCCGGGGACTATAAAGACGCAGACGGCAAAGACTGTGTTGAAGTTCTCGACGCTTCATGGGCAGAGCCAGGAACAAAGGTTGTTCTCGAAGGCGCAGACGAAAATGCGGTTAAAAAAGAAGAGATTACAGGCGACGAGTTCTTCTCTGTAAATATCAAGGCTGTAGAAGGCATTGTAGAAATTGCAGGAAAAAAACTCCTTGCGGCCGGAAAAGAAATAAAGACTGTGAACGCAGTCAATTCTGAAATCGGCTAAAAAAAAAAGAGGTTGTCTAATAAGGTTGCTTCATATGTAGATGCTGAAATAAATTCAGCATCTACCTTGCTTTTTAGACAGCCCCTTACAGTCTATTTTTGCGCAACATAAAGAAAAAACTATGGCAATTGAAGTTTACATTTTTGACTGCGACGGCGTAATCATTGATTCTGCCGAAGATATTGCAGATTCTGTGAATGCGTCGCTAAAACGCTTTGGCTATTGGACCGTTCCTCTAGAAAAAATCAAGGAATTTGTAGGCGACGGAACAGAAAAACTTTTGCTGCGCTCACTTAAATTCTCCACAAAAAACAAATTTGACGAATCTTCACCTTATTCAAAAGAAAACTTTGAAAGAATCCTGAACTTTTATCTTGAATATTATTATTCTCACGCAGTTGAAAAAACTCATCTTTACGCAGGCATAAAAGAGCTTCTCCGTGTCCTTAAATCAAAAGGAAAAAAAGTCTGCCTTTTAACAAACAAGCCGCAAAAAATCGCCGAGGTAATCTTAAAAAAACTTGAGGTTCTTGAATATTTTGACTTTATTACAGGTCCTGACACAAAAGATGAAAACGAAAACAAAATCCCTAAAAAACCGGCTCCGGACGGACTTTTGTTCAGCTTAAAAAAAATCAACGAAAAATACGGAACTCAGTACACAGCAAAAAACGCGATAATGTTCGGAGACAGCGCGCAGGACATAATCGCAGGAAAAGCATTCGGCTGCATGACGGTCGCCTGCCGCGGCGGAATCGGAAATACAAAGCTTTTGCTTGAGCAGAACGCAGACCTTTGCTTTTCTGTCGCAAGCGAGGCTGAAAAATTCATCGACATTCTTTCTAAAGACGACGGTCTTACAGAAATTGAAAAATACGCAATGAAAAACGAAGTTCCGGTTTTGCAAGACGAAGGAAGCGGATTTATTGCAGACTACATAAAAAGCAACGGCGTAAAAACAATTCTTGAGATTGGAACCGCCATTGCGACTTCTTCAATCCGCTTTGCAAAAATTTCAAAAGCCATTCATGTAACAACGGTTGAAATCGACAAGACACGCTACGGTCAGGCTGTGGAAAACGTAAAAAAAGAAGGCTTGCAGGAGCAAATTTCGTTGATTTTCGGCGACGCGCTTACGGCAGAAATCAATGGAAGTTTTGACCTTATCTTTATTGACGCGGCAAAAGCGCAGTATATCAACTTTTTTAACCGCTTTTCTCCATTGCTTTCTAAAAACGGCGTTATAATAAGCGATAATCTTTCGTTCCACGGAATGGTCGAAGATTTGAGCCTAACACACAATTACAGCACAATAAAACTTGTAAAAAAAATCAGAAAGTACATCGAATTCTTAAAAGAAAACGAGAATTTTGAAACACAATTTTTTAAGATTGGAGACGGAATCGGTGTAACTAGAAGAAAAAATTCCCCTGCAATATAGAAAAACTGATTCTATGTTTATTCTTATCTTTTTCTGATTTTTAGAAATAAAAAGGACAGTGCCGGCTCATCTTGAAATAAGTTCTTGTCTAAGAATATTTTATTTTAATGTGTGTATTATTGTTTTTTTTGAGGGGAATTATTATAGTTGTTCTTCCATTATATTTGGCAGAGAGGCTTTTTATTTATATAGCTTCTTTGTTGGAGAATAACTTTGAATTTCTTATACTGTATTATAATTTCCCCGATTGAAACCATTGTAGACTGGGTTTTTAACTTTATCCTGAATAAGATTGATTCTGCTGGAGTTATCGGGGCGGTTTTTGGGGTCAGTCTTGCAATAAACTTTCTTGCGCTTCCGCTTTATAACATTGCAGACCGTCTTCAGGAAAAGGAAAGAAAGATTGCGAAGGCGCTTGAGCCGCGGGTTAAGAAAATAAAGAAGGCTTTCAAGGGCGACGAGCAGTTCATGATGCTTTCTGAATATTACCGGCAGAATAACTATCATCCGCTTTATGTTCTGCGGAGTTCGCTTTCAATCCTGATTGAAATTCCTTTTTTTATTGCCGCATACCATTATCTCAGCCATAACGAGGCTTTGCGCGGCGCGGGATTCTGGATTTTTAACGATCTCGGCTCTCCTGATAATTTCTTTTCAATGAAGCTTGGCTCGTTTATGCCTGAAATCCATGTCCTTCCGATTCTGATGACTGTAATCAATTTTGTCAGCGGTGCAATTTACACGAAAGATGCGACCTTCCGCGAGAAATTTCAGCTTTACGTTGTTGCACTTATTTTTCTTGTCCTTCTGTATAATTCTCCGAGCGGTCTTGTAA
>CAVDRA010000026.1:0-12187 GCA_963611155.1 bacterium
AATCAAAGTTGCGGAGACTGGAGATTAAAAAATAGAAGCTGGTGATCAGGAAATTCAAAAAAATGAAAAACCGGCTGCCATTCAACTAAAATTCAAAACGTGATAGAGTATGCGCTATGTCAAAAATCGAGATTAAGCACGATTCTTCCGCAAAAACTTTTCTTGATGGAGTTGTCTCAGGAATTCCAATCGGACTTGGATATTTTGCAGTTTCATTTTCACTTGGAATAATCGCGAAGCATGCAAATCTAACTCCTCTCCAGGGGTTTATCGCAAGCTTTTTTAACCTTGCAAGCGCCGGCGAATATGCGCTTTTCACCGCAATCCAGAACGCGGCGGGCTATCTTGAAATTGCGCTCATAACATTGACGGTGAACGCGCGTTACCTTCTGATGAGCTGCGCCCTAAGCCAAAAATTCGGCGAGAAAACCAATTTTTTTCATCGCTTTCTGATCGGTTTCGCAATCACAGATGAAATTTTCGGAGTCACAATCGCGCGCCCCGGAAAAATCAAGCCTGCTTATAATTACGGCGTAATGTCAGTAGCTGTTCTTCTTTGGTCATTCGGAACATATTTCGGAGTCATCGCCGGAAACGCGCTCCCGGAGCGTGCGGTAAGCGCGCTTTCTGTCGCGCTCTACGGAATGTTCATCGCAATCATAATTCCGCCGGCAAAAAAGAATCTCGCAATCAGGATTATTGTTCCGCTCAGCTTCGCTCTAAGCGGGCTTTGCTCAGTTGCGCCGTTTCTCAGCCGCTTAAGCTCCGGCACCAAAACAATAATTTTGACTCTGCTGATTTCCGCCGCCGCCGCGGTTCTAAAGCCGGTCAAAGACGAAGAAAAATAGCCAGGTTTTAAAACACAAGATTTGAAACTGCTGGAAAGGAAAAAATTCATGAAAAATCCATATATTTACATTTTCACGGCATGGTTCGTGTCCTATCTGATTCGCGTTCTGCCGCTCACTTTAATCCGGAAGCCCATAAAAAATCAGTTTATACGCTCGTTTTTGTACTACGTTCCTTATGTGACACTTTCAGCCATGACTTTTCCCGCGATTCTTGATGCCACTCAGACACCCCTTGCAGGAGCCGCAGCCCTTCTTATTGGCGTTGTCCTAAGCTGGTTTGGAGCGGGACTTTTTCCCGTCGCCTGCGCCTGCTGCGCCGTAGTTTTTGCCGCGGAATGGTTTCTTGTTTGATTTCAATAAACAACAAGAATTAAAAATGCGCGGTTAAGAATGAAGCATAGGAAATTTTGAAAGATGACAAAAAAATCGCACGCGAAAAAAATGAGATGCTCCCATTGCGGGATTTTACGCAGCAAAATCAAATCCGTGTGATTAAAAAATACGGGCTGAAAGATAACGCTTGCGGGCAAAATACTTTTTTGTGATTCGTCATAATGCCGATTGTTGACAAAGCACTTTTTCACGATTCGTCAAAATGACGATTGATGTCTCAGTACTTTTTCATGCTTCGTCACGATGACGTTTGCTGCCCCGGAACTTTTTCAGGCTCCGTCACGATGACGTTCGCCGACAAAACACTTTTCCGAACTTCGTCATGATGACGTTTGCTGACAAAACACTTTTTCGTCATTCGTCATATGCATTCTGACAAGGAATTCGATTTCTTCCTTTGTCATTTCCCTAAACTCGCCTTCGCCCAAATCTTCAGGAAGCACAAGCCCCGCAAATTTTATTCTTTTGAGTTTTTTGACCTCGTTTCCGAGCGCGCGGAAGATTCTCTTGACCTCGTGGAATTTTCCCTCGCACAGAGAGATTTCACATTCGTTTCCGCTTCTCCACAAGATTTCCGCGCCGCCGCTTTTCTGCTCGCCGGCCTTTTTTTCCGCAGGAAGAATCAGCCCGGCCGCCGCTTTTTCAGAATAATTTTTCTGCTCAGAAGCGCAAACAGGATTTTCAAGTTTCACGAGATAAGTCTTCCCGATTTTGCTTTCCGGCCGGGTCAAAAAATTGCTGAGTTTTCCGTCGTTGGTAAAAAGAAGAAGCCCCTCAGTGTCAGCGTCAAGCCGCCCGACCGAGTGAAGCTTTGCGCCGTTTCCGTCAATCAAAACCGCCTGCGGAAATGCCCCGTAGACAGTCCGGCGCCGGTCGCTCACAGTGGAGCAGACAGTCCCAGTAGCCTTGTTCATCAGAAAATAAAGTTTTTTTACAGGAATATGTTTTTTTCGCATTTTTTTCTCTAAAAAAGCAATGGCGGCAAACCGCGAGATTTTGCTCTGTATTCGCGACTTAGGGATTTCGCAAGCTTCGCTTGCCGCGCCTTGCGGAGCAAGTCCACCGCAAGCGGGCGGAAGCCGGACGGCTGGAGCGAGTGCGGAAAGCCCGACGGCGGCGGGCGGAGTGCAACGAAGCCGACGCCGGCCCCCCCCTAAAAAATTGATTGAGTCCGCTTTAGACGTTTTATTCCGTCGCGTTCACACAGAAAAGCTTGATTCCTTCGCCTTTGAATTTTTCTTTTACGGCTTTTATTATCGCGCGGACAATATTCACTTTGCCGTCGTCAACGTAAGAAACGAGAATGAAATTTGTTTCAGGCCATGTGGAGTTTCCGAGCTTGTAGCTGTTTTTTCCGCGGCCTGTTACGGTCGGGATTATCGTATAAAGGCAGCCGGGAATGTATTCTTCCAAAAGAACCACTATTTCTTCCTGAACCGACTGATTTGCAATTATCTCACAACGTGTCATAAATTATTTCCCTTTAGTAAGTTTGCGCCACGGACGGCGCAGAAAAGTGAACAGAATTTTAGTTGCTTTCGCCCATCAGAAGGACTTCGATTCTGCTTTTCTCGCGCTTTTTCTCTTTCATGACGAGAGAGAAAAGAACTGGAATAAAAAACAGCGTGACAAAGGTAGATGACGTGAGTCCGCCTGTTACAGCAACCGCAATCGGCTGAACCATAGCCGCGCTTCCCTCGGTGGCAAAGCACATCGGTATCATTCCGAGAATTGTCGTTAGCGTTGTCATCAAAACCGGGCGCAGACGGCTTACGCCTGCTTCGAGGCACGCTTCCTTCATTTTGTAGCCTCGGTCAAGCAGAAGATTTGTGTAGTCAACAAGGATAATTCCGTTGTTCACGACGATTCCGACAAGCATGATGACACCGACTGCGCTTGTCATGCTGAAAGCCTGCCCCGTAAATTTGAAGATGAACACAACGCCGATAATCAAAAACGGAATTGTTGTAAGGTTGATAATTGGAGCTTTGAAACTCTCGTAAGTTCCGGCCATTACGCCGAAAACAAGCAGAATCGCCATTATTCCAATCATCAGATAAGTCCTTCCCTGATCCTGGGTGTCTTTCCATGCGCCTTCATACACGACAGAAACGCCTTCCGGCACAATAAAGCTCGAAGCAGCTCCGTCTTTTATTTCCTGGACGATTTCGGTGGAGTTGCGGTCAGTCTTTTTGTCTGCAGAAACTGTAACCCGCCGGGTCTGGTTCTCGCGTTTAATTGAGACTGGCCCAAGCCCTTTTTTCACCTCGGCAAAGTTTGCCACGCTCACCATTCCGTTAGAGCCTTTCACATAAATCTGCTCAAGATTCGAGACCGATTTTCTGTCATTTGCGTCATAAAGCAGAACAAGGTCGTATTCAGTGCCGTTTTCGCGGTAGGTTGTCGCTGTAACGCCGTTTATCGCATAGTTTATTTCCTTTGCGACTGTTGTGACATCAACGCCGAACGAGTAAGCGCGCTGCCGGTCGATCACAATCTGAATCTCAGGCAAGCCGCGGTCAGTATCGATGGAAACTTCTCCAATATCAGAAATATCTTCCATAACGTCGCGCATTTTTGATGCAATGTCCAAAGCTGTGTCCAAATCGTCAGAACTTACATGAATTTTAAATTCCGAGCCTGTCATCTGCCGGGCAAATCCCTGGTTAAAAGAAAATTTCGCTCCAGGATATGAATTAAAATATTTTCTAAGCTTGTTCTGAACTGTGTCAGAAGTGTCGATCTGCTTGCTTGTGTCGTCAGGAAGATTTATTTGAATTGAGCCTTTGTTCGTTGTGTTTGAGCCTCGCCCGCCTGTTCCAACCGAAGTTATTACGGTTGTGTAGCCTTGGATTTCCTCGCTGATGATTTTCTCAAAATTTTTAAGGATCGCGGTTGTCTCGGAAAGCGGAGTTCCGTTCGGCAAAGTCAAATTCAGAGTTACGCTGGAGTCGGTTCCATTATTCATCATGTTGACTTTTAGAGTCGGAATCAAAATAAGCGACATCAAAAGAATGCAGACACACACAATCACCGTTACCGCGCGATGGTCAAGAGCAGATTTCAGGCCTTTTTTGTATGCTTTAGAAAGCCAAGTCATCGGAAGCTCCAGAATCTCATAAAATTTTGCGAGCGGCTTGAATTTTATAGGCTTTTCAACGCGGTTCGTAAGAGGAAGAAATTTTCCTGCAAGAACAGGAACAAGAAAAACCGCGACAAAAAGGGAGGAAATCAAAGCGATTACAACGGTGAAGATTATTCCCTTGAACATCTGTCCCGTCATTCCCAAATCTTTTATAAAGAAAATGAACGGCAAAAATACGCAGATTGTGGTCAGATTGCCGGAAATTACGCTCATCAGCATTTCCTGAGAGCCAAGCACAGCGGCGATTTTTGGCTTTGCTCCGCGCGTTCTGTAAACGTAGATATTTTCAATCATTACGATTGAAGCGTCCACAATCATTCCGACACCAAGAATCAATCCTGTCAAAGTCATCATGTTCAGCGTGATTCCAGCGAAATTCATCGCAAGAAGAGTGATTATGATTGAAAGAGGAATCGAAATCGCGATTATCAAAGTCGATTTTCCGGATTTGAGGAAAATGAACAAAATCAAGACTGCAAGAATAAGGCCGGAATAAGCTGAATCCAAAAGCGTTGAAATTGTATCGTTTATTGATTCTGAATCATCTGAAATAATTTCAAGAACAATATCGCTTGGCATTAGATCCTGAATTTCTGAGATTTTCTCGCGGGTTGCCTTAGCAACCGAAACTGTGTTTTTTCCGGATTGCTTTGTTACAGAAACGTAGACTCCAGGAAGCCCGTTAATATAGACTTCGCTTGTCTTGTCTTTAAAGCCCATGTAAACATTCGCCAAATCGCTAAGACGCACAACATAATTGTCAATTGTCGTGATTATTGTGTCCGAAACTTCTTCGACGCTCGAAAATTCTCCTGTTGTTCTGACTGTATAGTCGGTGTCGCCCTCGTTGATTTTTCCGCCGCCAAGCTCCAGATTCTGTTTTGACAAAGCAGAAGAAATATTCGCCATTGTAAGGCCGTAAGCGGAAAGCCTGTTCTGAGAAACGTCAACGCGCAAAATTTTCTCGCGGCCGCCGGAAACACTCGCTTCCGCAACTCCGTCAACCTGCTCGAGAAGATCCACAATCTGATCCTCGGCGATTGTTTTCAAGTCGTCATTTGAGCGGTTTCCCCTGACTGCGATTCTCATAATCGGCATTGAATCCGCGCTCATCTTGAAAATTGAAGGCGAACCTGCGTCATCAGGAAGATTTTTTGTAACCCGGCTGATTTTGTCGCGGATATCGTTTGTCGCGCTTTCAAGATCCGTTCCGTAGTTGAATTCAAGGCTGATTGAAGACGAGCCTTCCGAAGAGGTTGAAGTCATCGACTTTAAGCCGCTT
Organism: bacterium; assembly: GCA_963611155.1. Lineage (GTDB taxonomy): Bacteria > Spirochaetota > Spirochaetia > Treponematales > Treponemataceae > Treponema_D. Next base: position 5,672 of record CAVDRA010000026.1, read on the forward strand.
AAAGAAACAAGCTGGCCTTCAAGAATTTTCGTAACGCTTTTTTCAACAGATTCAGGTCCCGCGTTTGTGTAAGTTGTGCGCACATTGATGTAAGGAGAATCAACGTCCGGCATAAGGCTGACCGCAACATTTTTTAACGAGAAAAGACCAATAACTCCAAGCAAGGCAAAGACAATCAATGTCAAAACTGGATGGTCAAGAGTTTTCTTTGAAATCGACATATTATCACCCTGATGTTAATTTTTACCGTCTGGATTATTTTTCTTAAAATTCTCAGGAGCAGGTCCGGCGCCGTTTTTCCCAAAATCTCCGTTCTTTTCAAATTTTTCTTCAGGATTGCGTTCAGAAATGCTTGCTGAATTTTCGCTCTGATTTCCAATATCCAAGATTTTCAATCCGTCGCCGAGGCTCGTCATTCCCTGCACAACAACTCTGTCGCCTGCGCTCACGCCGCTTAAAATCTGAACATATCCGTCAACTGCGTTTCCTTTTTCCACCTTGACTTTTGAAACTGTCTCGCCGGCGTCATCTCTGCCATTCAGCCCAGCTTCTTCGCCGCCTCTTTTTTCAGCGCTGTTTCCCGGATTTTTGTCAGCACCGGAAGACTTCACTACGTAGGCAAAAAAATCATCTCCGTTTTGAACAAGCGCATCGCTAGGCATAATAACCTCGCCGGCATAATCTTCAGTGTAGAGTTTTACTTTTGCAAACATTCCGGCGTTGATTCTTTCATCGTGGCTGTCAAAAGTCAAAATCACTTCCTTTGTCCTTGTCGAGGAGTCCACAACAGGCGAAACACGGCTTACAGTCGCCGGAAAAATCACGTTTGGATAGGCTTCAACTGAAATTTCTGCTTTCAGCCCTTTTTTCAAGACCGCAACGTAACGTTCTGGCACATTCGCGGTAATCTGAAGATTATTTATGTCTCCGATAATTGCAATCGCAGAGCTTGTTGTCACTTTTGTTCCGTTTTTCAGCGGTGTTGAGATTATGCTTCCTGAAATCGGCGCATAGACAGGAGAATAACGGTAAGAAGTTCCTGGCTCGCTCGGGTCAACATAGGCGATTATCTCGTTTCTTTTTACGCTGGAGCCGAGCATCACCGATGTTGATATAACTTTTCCGCCCATGTCTGGAAAAACCGAAACAGAATTCTGGCTTTCAACCTCGCCGTTTGTGTTCACATATCCGTGCAAAGTCTTGACTTCTGCAGTCATCGTCTTTACAGAAACAACAGCCCCGTTTCCGCCGCGAGCGCCTCTTGCGCCAGGAGCGCCGGGCTTTCCGGTAGATTTTCCAATCGTGTTCGCATAAACTGCCGTCAATACAACCGCCAAAACCGCAATCCCGGCCACAAAAAATGATTTTCTGATTTTCATTTTGTCAAGCTCCCAAAATTCGCACCAATTGTGCTTTCAAGATTCAAAACCGCTCTCGTAAGAGTTAAAATTTCGCTGTTCAAAGAAACCTGCGCATCCAAAAGCGTGTTGTTCGCGTTTTGAAGCGTCAGCAAGTCTTTTGTGCCTCTGCTGTAAGCCTCGCTCGTCATGTCATATGTTTTCTGAGCAAGAGAAACATTCGCCTGCCTGTATTTTATCGCTTCCTGGCTCTGCTTTATTGAACGCAAACTTGCGTCAACAGAACGTTTTATGTCCTTGTAGGCATCGTCAAGCTGAAGCTCGTAGTCTTTCAAAGTATCTTTTGCGCTGTCAACCGCATCATTTTTAGATGACCACGGAAAAACTCCGTCCAGCGGAATCGACGCGCTCAAAGAAAGGCTGGCCGATTTTGAAGCGTCAGGAGCTGTGCCTTCGTATCCTGCGTACCAGCTGGCATCCCGCCAGGAAAAAGACGCATTCAAGCTTGGAGCAAATGCGCTGAATCTTTTGTCGAGCACTGAATTTTTTGACGACTCAATTTTTGACTCAAGCAAAGAAATTTTTGAAGATTTCACATCTTTCAGCTCGACTTTTATTTCATCAAGATAAAGACAGTCCGAAAGAGAGCCTGAAAGCTCAACTTTGTCGCTAATCATAAGCCCCAAAACTTGCTTGAACGAATCCATATCATTTTGATAAGTGATTCTCGCATTTTCCACGGTCGGAATTTTCGATTTGTAATTGACTTCCGCGCTCAATGAATCAACCTCGCTAAGCCTGCCGGCATTGTATTTTTGTAAATTGTTTTCATATTGAGTCTTCGCGATTTTCAGATTTTCTTCCTGAAGCTTTATGTTTTCCTGCTCGTAAATCAGACCGTAATAGCTTTCCCGGACGCTAAGCTCGATTTCCCTAACGGCGTCTTCAAAGGTGATTTTTTGCTGCTCGTAAGCAATCTTCGCCGACTGAATCTGTGTGTAGAGATTTGCAGAAAGCGAAAATGAAGCGGTCGCGCTAATGCCAAAACTTGCCGAATAAGAGGATTTCTGATCGCCTCCTGTAAGAGAATCAAGCGGAACTGAGCTTGACGCTCCAAGAGAAACAGAAGGACTCACGCTGTTCCATGAATGTTTTTTGCTCCTGAGAGCCGCATCCAAAGTAATCTGGCTCCGCTGAATCGAAACATTGTTTTCCCTTGCAAGATTCACCGCGTCATCAACAGAAAGCAAATACTCTTTTCCGGAATTTTCCGCAGTTTCCTGTTTGTTCCGGAAATCCAAATTTTCTGTTTTTGAATTTTCAGAATTCAAAGCAAAAGCGACATTTTTTAGCAGATTTTCCTGTCCAGCCTGTGCAAAGAGCAAAATTGAAGAGGAAAATAAGACAGCAGAAATTAATTCTTTTTTCATATCAAAAATATTATCGGTTATAAAAACACTTCTCAAAAAAAAAACTGTTATTCATAAGCTTTTATTCATGAAAAAAATGTTATTTCAAAAAAAAAAACGACGTACTATAATGTCGCATTATGAAAATTTCTAAATTATCAAAAACCGCATTGGCTTTTGCTTTTTCACTTTCAGTAATTCTGCCGGCCTTTTTTTCCGGCTGCAAAAAAGAAAACAAGCCCGCTGCCGGAAACGCTTCCAGCCAGGCTGAAACGCAGAACAAAGAGCCTTCAAAGCTAAAAAAACTCGATGAAGAGACGAAATCCTATCTAAACGGGAAAAATATAATTCTTATTCTCGGCTACGGATATAACGACGAGGCTTCAATCGAAAAAATTTCATGCCATCTTACAGAAACTTTCGGAATCGAAACTGAGGAAAAATCAGGGCTTATATCTATTTTTGTCTATCCGGACGATTTTATGGCGGCTGGAAAAGCAAGGGTAAGCTCGCTTCTAAATCTTCTTGAAGATAAAAATCCTGCCGGCATTCTGATTCTTGGCGCGCCAGACGGAATGCACATCGCGCTTTCAAAACTTCAGGATAATTCAGATGAAAAAGAGCTTCCTTATCCTGTTTTCAGTTTTTTCTCGCAGGATGATGTTCTCGGTTCTGAGGCGACAGCGGATTTCGTTCTTGACTATGCGCATAAATCAGATAATCTCACGGTGGAAACAGAAGCTACAGAATTCATTCCGGACCTTGTTTTGTGCGATCTTTTGGACTCGGCAATTTTGTCAATGACAGCAATGCGGCCAGACAAGCCAAGGGATTTAAAAAATCTTCCGCCGCTTGTTGAAGGGCTTTTCGGCGGAAAAAGGACAATATCGCATTACATCGACGGAGAGACTGGCCTGCAGTCGGTAAATCATTTTATTTTTGAATAGATTATGGTCAAATTGGTTCAGCAGGCAAATTTTGCGATCGGAGATGAAAATTCAATCAAAAAACTTGCGGAAGAACAAAATTCAAAACTTCTCGTCGTTTCAGATTCACATGGAAAACCGTGGATTTTGAAAAGCATTCTCTACAATTTCGGAAAAGAATGCGATGCGTTGTTTTTTTGCGGAGACGGAATGCCAGATTTGATTTCCGTTCTTGAAGAAGCGTACCTCGATCCTGAATTAATGAGCGTCATTCCCGAAGTGATTTTTTTTGTGCATGGCAACGGAGACATCTCGACAATCCCGCTTTTGACAAACGAGCGAAATTTGATTCAAGTTCCTGTCGAGTTAAAAGCTGCGGTCTCAGGCAAAAAAATTTTTATGACCCACGGACACAGCTACAACGTTTATTTTGGAACTAAAGATTTAGCTTTATCAGGAGAAAAAAAAGGCGCAGACCTGATTTTCTACGGGCACACACATTTTCCGGCCGTTCAAAAAAAGAAGATTCCCGGAAAAGAAACCGTTATTTTAAATCCCGGAAGCTGCTCCCTTCCGCGCGGCGGAGCGCCGAATTCTTTTGCGCTTGTCTCGCTCGGAAATGAAGGAGTGAAAATGCGGCATATTGCAATTATTTTTGACGCCGACGGAAACGCCCTGTTCCAGCCTTTCAATATGCCGGCCTTTTAATGCGCCGCATATCTGCCGGCTAACGAGCCGGCTAACGTGCCGGCCAATGCGCCAGCTCGCAAAACGAAATTGATTTAGAAGTCTCTAGAAATTTTCAGAGAGCAAAAATCCATATGATTCATGCCCCGGAAAAACCCTTGTGTCGTCTGAAACATTTTCGCAGATTTTTTTAAGGCTTTTCCGTATTTTCCCCTCGTCTCCTCCAGGCAAATCAGTTCTTCCCCAGCTTTGAAAAAACATTGTGTCGCCCGAAATCAAGATTTTCTCCGCAGAATTATAAAGACAGCAGCTTCCCTTTGTGTGTCCAGGCGTGTGGATAATTTTCCATTCAGAAAGCTTTTCAGAAATTTTCTCACGGCTTTCTTTTAAGGCGCCTGAAAAGTTTTCAGAGATTTTTTCTCCGAGAGAGTCAAAAAGCGATTTTCCATCCTCAAGAAAGCAATCCGCATCGGGCAAACCAGAAACAAAAGGCAAGAAAACATCAAATCCCATCAGATGAAGACCTTTTTTCTGCTCAGCTTCCGAATTTTTTCCAATCAAATTCGCATCTTCCCTGTGAATTGCGACCGGAAGGTTCATAAAATTTTCCCGCAGAGATTTCAGCCCGGAAACGTGGTCAAAATGTCCGTGAGTAAGAACCGCCGCAACCGGAATCAGATTGTTCTGATTCAGATAATCGGTCAAAAGCTCAGTGTCAAGCGAAAAATGGCAGCATGCGGAATCAACGACAAAAACAAAATTCTCAAAAAGAGGAACAACTAGAGTATTTACTTTGAAAGGTCCTGTGTGAAGAACTTTTATCATATTCAAAAAACGCCTATTTAAACTAAAAGCTGGAACTCAAAACGAATTCCAGCTTTTTTTAGAAAGACAAATTTCTTGCCGACTAGTTCTGAACGTCCGCTGTAGAGCTTGAGCGAGGACGGCGCAAAGCCAAAATTTCCTCGTCCGTCATTTCAGCCTGAGCTTTTGCAAAAGCGGCCTGCTGAGCAACTGTGTCGCTGTTTGGTTTTGTGAAAGTATCAGCGATTGGAGCCGATTCGTTTGAAACATTTGGAACTGGCTCGTTGTTCTCATAAGTCTCGATTGTCGGATTTTCAGCAACAGCAGCTTTTTCAGCCGGCGCAACCGCAGCGTTTTCTGCAGCGCCTGTATCTTCTCCATCGCGCTGGCGTGAATAGCTTACACTGAGCGGGCGTCCGCGGAAATTGTATCCGTTAAGCGCGCTGATTGCTTTGTCCGCATCTTCTTTGTAAAGCTGAACAAAAGAATAGTTTGCAAGCACGCTAATATTTCCGATTCTTTCTTTTTCAATTCCTGCAACGCTAATGAAAAGTCCCACTAAATCGCGCGGATAAACACGGCGGTTTCTTCCAACTCCAACAAAGATTGATGCGGCCTGCTCAGGAGCAATCTCAACTCTTGTAAAACGCTCTTTTGGCTGCTCTGCTGAAACTGAAGCAGAAGAAGTATTCTCTGAAACGCTTTCTGCTGAGCCAGCAACTTCCTCGCGCTGTGAAGTTCTGCGTGAAAATTCTCTCTCAGAACGGTTCTCGTCTCTTTCCTTCCGGAATCCAAAATGAGCGATTGAGCCGCTTGAATTTCTCAAAAGATAAGCCGCAACCCAGCTTCTCATTGTTAAAGGAACATTTTTTTTGAATGCTTTTCTGAGTGCTTCAAATTCATCAGGATTTGACTTTACTCTTGAAACAACTTCCTGAAGATAAGCTGCAGCCTGTTCGAGATTGATTTCTCTGTTCTGTCTAAAATTGCTGCGTCTAAAACCACGTCTGAATGCCATAAATAAGCTCCTAAAAATATAAAAATTCTAATTGTCTGCCAGATGAGCCAGATAAACTGAACCTGATTTTTCAAAACCACAACGATTTAACAAAGGTTCTAAGAATTCCGGGACAGATGTTTCGGCAATAATAAACCAATGAATTCCGCGCTCTCTCAAATGGGAAACGCAACTAAAAAAAAGTTCCGAGGCAATTCCCATGCAACGGTAATTCTGATTAACAAAACAAGCAGTAAAAAAAGCCGCTTCGTTCTGATTTTCTGAGGATTTCAATTTTTTAGATTCTGAATCTGAAAATCTTAAATCTAACGATT
>CAVDRA010000027.1:0-12092 GCA_963611155.1 bacterium
CGTTACAATCGCAGTGCCTCCTGGAACCGCAATCCGGGATGCGGAAACACACGAGCTTATCCGCGAATTCACAACCGAGTCTGAAGACGAGCAGTTCGTTTTTCTGAAAGGCGGAAACGGCGGCTGGGGAAACGTGCATTTTAAATCTTCGACAAACCAGGCTCCGCGGACTGCTAATAAAGGTCAGGAAGGACAGTATAGAAAGCTTTTGCTTGAGATGAGCATTATGGCGGACATCGGCCTTGTAGGTTTTCCTAATGCGGGAAAATCTTCGTTGCTTGACGCTTTCACAAATGCGCGTCCAAAAATTGCTCCTTATCCTTTTACAACAAAAATCCCGAATCTTGGAGTTTTGCGCGCTGATGCCGACCGTGATATTATCATCGCCGACATTCCTGGAATTATCGAAGGCGCGAGCGAGGGCGCAGGGCTTGGAATCAGATTCTTGAAGCATATTTCGCGTACTGCCGGGCTTCTTTTTATGATTGACTGCTCTGATGAAAATTGCCTTGAAGCGTATAAAACTTTGTGCGGAGAGCTTGAAGGCTATTCAAAAGATTTGCTCAACAAGCCTCATATTGTTCTTTGCAATAAAATCGATGTTGAAGGTGCCGAGAAAAACGCCAAAAAAATCGCTGAAGAAATAAAAAAGGAAGAGCCTGAAACAAAAGTCATACCAGTTTCGCTTTATGAGCGGAAAGGAATGAACGAAGTTCGGCTTGCGATTTTGGCTTTAGTTGACTCAATCAATGGAAAAGGAACTTTCAATTCAGACGGCGTGAAAATTTCTGACGGCAGCTTCCTTTCGTCAAAGAAAAAATCTTCGAGCCTTAACCCTGATTTTATGGCGACGCGCTCAGTTGACGAATATATGGAAGAGCAGTTCCCGGGGTCTGAAAACTGATGAAAATCGCAATCCTTGGAGGCAGCTTCAATCCTATTCATATCGGCCATTTGATTTTGGCTGACAGCGTTTGCCGCGGCTTGGGCTATGACAAGATTCTCTTTGTTCCGACTTTTATTCCGCCCCACAAATTTATGGCGGAAGATGCCGGTTCTAAAGAGCGCCTTGAAATGGTCCGCTCGGCGCTGAAAACTGACGGGCGCTTTGAGGCTGAATCCTGCGAAATAGACCGGAAAGGAGTTTCTTACACTTGGGACACGGTCTGCTTTCTCGAGGAAAAATACAAGAGCGTTCTGACGGGAAAAATCGGCGTGATTTTTGGAGATGATTTGATTTCTGACTATGACAAATGGAATCATGCTGAAGAGCTCGCAAAAAAAGCCGATCTGATTCTTGCTTGCCGTCCTGAAAATTTTTATCCGGAAAAGGAAAACATAAAATTTGGAAATAGCCCGACTGAAAAATACGGAAAAAATCCGATGAAAGGCGTTTTCCGTGAAAATTTTCCTTATCCTCATAAAATTGTGGAAAATCCGAGAATTGCGGTGTCTTCGACAGAAATACGGCGGAAAATCGCAGAAGGAGGCGCATGGCGTTATCTTGTAAGCGATGGAGTTTTTGAATATATTAAATCAAAGAAATTATATGGTTTCAGATAAATACGATGATAAGACTTGCTTTGAAAAGCTCTGCGATTATGCGCGGAAGAATCTTTCAAAGTCGAGATATGAGCATTCTTTTAGAGTCGCTGAAACTGCCGGAAAAATGTGCCTTCTTTATGGGCTTGATGAAAATCTCGGCAGAATAGCAGGAATTGCCCATGATATTTGCAAGGAAATTCCAGATGATGAAATGATTTCGCTTGCAAAAAAAGACGGCGATCCGATTGAAGGTCTTGAATCCCGGAAAATTTCGCTTTTGCATGGACGGGCCGCCGCGGTAAAAATTCAGGGCGAGTTTGGAATTCATGATAAAAATGTGATAGAGGCTGTGGCTAACCACACTTTCGGAAAGCCTGGCTGTTCTTCCCTTGCGAAAATTGTTTTTGTCGCAGACAAAATTGAGCCCGGCAGGCCTCAGTCAACGGATGAGTACAGAAAAAAGCTCTTCAGCAAAACTTTGGACGGACTTGTGATTTCTGTCCTTGAGGAAAATCTTGAATATCTTGAAAAAAAAGGAAAAAAAATAGCTCCGGCGTCTTTTGAATGGCTTAAACAGCTTAAAAAAGACAGCGGCGGAAAAACGGAGAGCCTGGAAAATTGAGAAACGTGAAAAAATTTACGGCAGGAAGCAAAGGCGCAGTTCTTCTTTTGCTTATTCTTTTGATTTTTATTTTCGTATCGGTGGGGCTTGCCGTTTCTCTAAAAACTGACAAAATCGAGGAGAATCTTGAAACTGACCGTGTAATCAAAACGCTTTTCGTGATGGAAGACAAAAATCAGGTTTTATTCACTGATGTCTTTGTTTATTATCCGATTTCAAAACGAGGCGCGCTGATAAATATTCTGGGAAACACAGGGGCGATTTTCAGTTCTCTTGGCCGTGTTGACCGTATTGATGCCGTTTATTCTGAAAAAGGAATCGAGGCATATAAAAGCGAGATTGAAAAGCTTGTCGGACAGACAATTCCATTTTATATTGTTTTTGATTTGGATAATTTCGGCGAGCTGACAGATATGCTTGGCGGAATGAAAGTTTTTATTCCGTCTCCTATTGATGTCAAAAATGAAAAAATGGAGCGTTATCTTCTTCCGAGCGGAGTTGTGAACCTTGACGGGGACAAAATTCGGACATATTTGACTTACACGAACAGTGATGATGATGAAGAAACTGCTGTAGAGCGGAGACAGAATGTTCTGATTGCGTTTTTTGCCGCTCTTACGAGAAATTCAAGAACAATTCAAAATATGAAAATGTTCGAGAAAATTGCAAAAAGGATGAATTCAAATCTTGAAAAAAAGGAATTTCACACGCTTATCACTGAAATTTTGAATGTTGATTCCGAGCATTTGAATCCGACTTCGATTACAGGCTCGCGCCGTGTGGTTGACGGAAAAGTTCTTCTTTTTCCTTATTATGACGGCCAGCTTATAAAAGATGTTGTAAAACAGGCGACAAATGCTCTTGTCTCGCTTGATGATGCAAATGTGAACCGTATCTATGTTCTTGAGATCCAAAACGGAACGAGGGTTCAGGGACTTGCGCGAAACACTTCCGCACTGCTCCAAAGCGCTGGATACGATGTTCTAAGCACACTTAACGCAGATTCTGATGATTATGATAAAACTGTAATCATAAATCATATTGGAAATGCGGAGGTTGCAAAAAGTTTGGGCGATTTTATTCGCTGCAAAAATATTATTGAAGATGAGGTGGCGGAAGGACTTGATTATACGGAAGCAAGCTCGGAAGTTGACTTTACGATTATTCTTGGAAAAGATTTTGACGGACGCTATGTAAAATCTTCTGGTGGAAAATAAAAATTCGCTTGAAGAATCAGCGCATGGATCTATGGAGGAAAATAATGGCTGAAAAAACAGCAAAGGAAAACGCTTTGGAAATCGCTCAGATTATTGAAGATGGAAAAGCTGAAAATGTTACTGTGCTCGATGTTTCAGAGCTCAACAGCTGGACAGATTTTTTTGTGATTGGAACTATCCACAGTTCTGCTCATTGGCAAGGACTTGCAAAGCAGGTTAAGGATTATGTCAATGAAAACGAACTTGAAATCCATAAGACAAACAGAAAACTTCCTGACGGAGACGACTGGAATCTTATTGATATTGGCCCGGTTGTGGTTCACTTGATGTCTGAGGATGCGAGAAAATTTTACGAGCTTGAAAGGCTTTGGCATGCGGGAAAAGTGCTTAAATAAGTTTTTTTGTTTTAGTCTGCTTTTTTAGAGAATCCTTGAAAAAGAAAAAAGCGGACTGACTTGTGAATTTTTATATAAAATAAAAAAAAGCAGACCGCAAAAATTCTTCGCAGTCTGCTTGTATGCTTTGCTAATTTTTTTGGATGTCTTCAGCGGCTATTCGTCAATGTCGCTTGTATCTTCGTAAAAATCGTCCTCAAAGCCGTCGTTTTTTGATGTGTCTACTGTAACTTGCTTGTCATCAGCGTCAAGCTCGTCCCCGTAAATATCATCGTCAAAGTCGTCAAGAGCTTTGTCATCGACATTTTCAAAGTCATCTTCATTTCCGTTGTCTTTGTAGTCTTCTTCATACTCATCTGAATAAGAAAAACTTAGACAAGCGGCTGAAACCTTCCCAAACAAACTTTCGTCAACCAGCATAACCTTTCCCTGTTTCTAAATAAATAGAAGCAGATAAAATATAAATTTCTAATTGTCTTTAGTCAAGATTTATGGATAAACGCTTACTGTTGGCTTAAAATGCGGTGCGTGGCACGCTCAAAAACTAGACGAGGACAAAACTAAAATTTAAGATAATGCTATGTCAAATTTCATAAAAATTCATGCTCCGGCTAAAGTGAATATCGGCCTAAAAGTTCTTCATAACCGAAAAGACGGATTCCACAACATCGAAAGTATTTTTCAGACTGTTGATTTGTGTGATGAGCTAGAGGTTTCTCTTTTTGATGAAAACGATAAAAAAAACGTCTGCGAGATAGATTGCGATTCCATGATTCTTCCTGCGGAAAACACGCTTACAAAAGCGTATAAAGCTTTTTGTGCTTTTACCGGATTTGATTCCGGCGTAAAGGTCGTTGTCAACAAGAAAATTCCTGCTGGAGGCGGACTTGGAGGAGGCTCAAGCGATGCTGCGTCGTTTATTGTTGCTCTTTCAAGACTTAGCGGAATTTCTCTTTCAGATTCGCTGATGGATCTGCTTGCCTCGGAAGTTGGAAGCGACGTGTTTTTTTTCCTTCATTCTGGATATTTTGAAAACGGAAAAGGCTGTGCTGTTGTGAGCGGGCGAGGTGAAATTGTCAGAAAAATTCATCCGAGGCGCGATTTAAATTTTGTGCTGGTTTTTCCGCCTGTGCATTCTTCTACAAAAGAAGCTTATGAGCTTGTAGACACAGCGTTTGAAAACGGGAAGGATGTTTTTTGCCCGCCATTTGAAAATCTTGAAAAAATGTATTATTCGCCTGTTTCTGAATGGAAATTCGCAAATTCATTTACTCCAGTTCTAAAAGAAAAATATTCTTTGATAGATTCCGCTCTAGGGTTTATAATTAAGTCAAAGGCTGGCTGGGCAGAAATGTCTGGTTCTGGCGCAACAGTTTTTGGTGTTTTTGAGTCGGAAAAAGCTGCAAAGGCCGTGCTCTTAAAATGTCCAGAAGAGTGGAAATGTGTGTTGTCACATTGACTTTTTGCTTTAATAAGGAGCTTGCAAATGGAAGTCACAGAATTGCGGATTCGAAAGGTTACAGCGGAAGGAAAACTTAAGGCTTATGTTACTGTAACTTTTGATAACTGTTTTGTTGTTCACAATGTAAAAATCATTGAAGGACAGACGGGGCTGTTTATTGCAATGCCGAGCAGAAAAACTGCAAACGGCGACTACAAGGATGTTGCTCATCCGATAAGTGCAGATTTTAGAAATGCTTTGCAGAATAAGATTTTGGACGAATATAATGCAGGTCATTTTGAAGAATATGACTCTAAAGATGACTAAAAACTTGATTATTTTTTTGTTTTAGGATAAATTATCAAACACTTGTTTTGGGACGTCGTCAAGCGGTAAGACAACGGCTTTTGGTGCCGTCATTCCACAGGTTCGAATCCTGTCGTCCCAGTTTTTTGGCTTGAGTCTTTTGGATTCAGGCTTTTTTTATCTCTTAATTTGAAAGCATTTTTTATCCGGGCTTCGGAACCATTTATTCGAAGTTTTCGGTTTTGCGTCTTTTTGCTTACTTTCCTATTTTCTTTGTAGGTTACAGACTTTTACAAATGTTCAATTATTGCTAAAATATTTCTAGTATGAACGAATTTAGAAAAGATTTTCCGCTTTTTAAAGCGATTGATGATAATAATTCAAAAGAAAATGCGGGGCTTGTGTATCTTGACTCTGCGGCGACTGCTCAGCGTCCGTTTGCTGTTTTGGATGCGATGAGAAATTTTTATGAGACGAACAATGCGAATCCTTTGCGCGGAATTTACGAGCTTAGCGAGCGCGCAACTTATGCTTACGAAAATGCGCGGGAAACAACAGCGAAATTTTTGAATGCGGGCGATTCGCGCGAGATTGTTTTCACACGGAATTCTTCTGAAAGCCTGAATTTAGTCGCTTATACATACGGTCTGGCAAATGTTAATGAAGGAGATGAAATTGTCGTTTCGATAATGGAGCATCATTCAAATATTTTGCCGTGGCAGTTCGTTTGTCAGGCGAAAAAGGCCGTTTTGAAGTATCTTTATGTTGACAAAGAAACCGGCGAGATTCCAGAAAGTGAATTTTCAAAAATCACAAAGAAAACAAAGATTGTCGCAATAACGCAAGTTTCAAATGTTCTAGGAACAACGAATCCAATCAAAAAAATTGCTGAGATCGCGCATAAAAACGGAGCTATAATCGTTGTTGACGGTGCTCAGTCAGCTCCTCATATAAAAGTCGATGTTCAGGATTTAAATGCTGATTTTTTTGCGCTCAGCGGGCACAAGCTTTGCGGTCCGATGGGAATCGGTGCTCTTTACGGAAAGATGAATCTTCTTGAATCAATGCCTCCTTTTATGCGTGGCGGCGAGATGATTGAGTATGTGACAGAAAATTCCGCGACCTGGGCTGAAGTTCCTCACAAATTTGAAGCTGGAACAGTGAGCGCAGGCGACGCTGTTGGAATGGGCGCCGCTATCAAATATATAGAAGAAATCGGAATTGAAAATATTGCAAGGCATGACAATGAGCTTGCAATTAGACTTGTGGAAGGAATGAAAAAGATTCCGCACGTTGAAATAATCGGAAACAAAGACGGAAATAAAAGATGCGGAATTGTGACTTTTACTGTTGACGGAGTTCATCCGCATGATGCGGCAAGTCTTTTGAGCGGAGAAAAAATCGCAATTCGCGCTGGACATCATTGCGCGCAGCCTCTCGGCTCTTATCTTGGTGTGCCGGCGACAGCCCGCGCGAGCCTTTATTTTTACAACACTGAAGAGGAAGTTGACAAGTTGCTTGAAAAAATTTCGCTTCTAAGAAAGTGGAGCGGCTACAAGGATTAAAATCTCCGGCTTGAAAAAATAGAAATGCATAAGATTTCATTGCATGTTTCTAAATTTTATTGTCTTTTTGCAACTGAAGAACAAATGCTAAAATCGGATTATGCTAAAACTGCTGATCCGATTTTTTATTAAGAATCCGAATGACTATGAGAATTCCGCTGTCCGCACTCGTTACGGAATTGTTACAGGCGCATTCGGCATTTTTTTGAATCTTCTTCTTTTTGCGCTGAAATTTATTTTTGGAACGATCTCAAAGAGCGTTGCGATGGTGGCGGATGCGTTCAATAATCTTTCGGACGGAGCTTCATCGTTAGTTTCAATTTTCGGATTTAAGCTTTCCCTGAAAAAGCCTGATAGAGATCATCCTTTTGGACACGGGCGTTTTGAATATATTTCCGGCCTTGTGATCTCGTTTTTTATATTGCTGATGGGCGTTGAGCTTTTGCGTTCTTCTTTTGAGTCTGTTTTTTCGCATGAAAAAGCAGAAAGTTCTGCCATTTCAATTGCGGTAATGTGCTTTGCCATTCTCGTGAAATTTTACATGTATTTTTATAATCATAGAATCGGGAAAAAAATCAGTTCGGTTTCGATGGAAGCCACAGCGAAAGACAGTCTTGGCGACACAGTTTCAGCTTTTGTTGTTCTAGCTTCGGTTTTGATTCAGAAACGGACGAGCCTTCCTGTTGATTCTTTTGCCGGAATGATTGTCGGCGTATTTATCATAAAAACAGGTTTTGATGCTGCAAAAGAGACTATTGCGCCGCTTCTAGGCGAGGCGCCTTCAAAAGAATTTATAAGGGAAGTTGAAGATGAGCTTTTGCGGCATAAGCCGATAAAGGCGATGCACGATATTGTTGTCCACGATTACGGGCCGGGCAGAAAAATGATTTCTCTGCATGCTGAAGTTCCTGGAGATAAGAATATTTTTGAGCTTCATGATGTTATTGACAATGCGGAAAACGACATCGCTAGAAAATTTGGCTGCTCGGTTGTGATTCATATGGATCCGGTTCAGATGTGCAATCCTCTTCTGGACGAGTTGAAAAAACATTTAAAAATCATTCTCTTTGTTGTTGATCCGGAGCTGACAGCGCATGACATTAGAATCGTCCCCGGGAAAACTCATTCAAATCTGATTTTTGATGTTGTAAAGCCTTTTTCGTGCAAAATAACAGACAGCGAGCTTAAAGAGAAAATAATGAGCGCGGTGAAAATAAAATATCCTGATGTGAACTGTGTGATTACAGTGGATGTTCCGTACGGCGAGTAAATGGAAGAAATGAACTGAAACGGAAAAATTACAAATTGAAAAGATTTCCGTTCGGTTTTTAGTCGACTAAAAACCGAATTTCTAGTTTGCAAGCCATTTTTTAGGCGCGGATGAAAAAACTAAAAACGCAAAAAAAATCGTGAATTTTGTGATTTTTCGCTTGTTTTCGTTCTCTTTGCTTTTTTATTGATTTTTTTTCTAAAATCACAATAATATAAAAAATAAAAAAAGGGGAGCTGGAGAAATCCGGCTGAGAGTAGGCTGTTTGCCTTGACCCTGGAACCTGATTTGGATAATGCCAACGTAGGGAATTTTTCTTAAAAAAAGTGTGCAAGAAACACAGCTTTCGGGAATTTTATTTCAGAAATAAAATCGCTGAGGCATATTCTTAAGCTTTATTTTCTATTCCGTTCATTTTCAAAATCAGAAAAAAATCATCAGAATGTTTTCTTCTTGAGGGCACCGCATGGGGAAAACAAAAAATCAAAGCGGAAATTGCCATGAATGCTCTTTTCTTTAGCGGAATTTGCATTGAAGACACTTCGCCGAATCTGGTTTTGCCTTATGGAAAATCTCTTTTATCGGCGGAAAGCGAATCTTTTTGCTTTTTGGAGTTTTGGCTATTTCTCTTGATTTTTAGGGAGTTCAAAATGAAAACTGCTTTGACAATCGCTGGAAGCGGTTCAAGCGGAGGCGCTGGAATTCAAGCCGACATCAAGACTATGACTTGCAACAGAGTTTTTGCGATGAGCGCGGTCACAGCTCTTACAGCCCAGAATACGCTTGGCGTAAGCTCTGTGATGGAAGTTACGCCAGAATTTTTGCATGAGCAGATTGAGGCCGTTGTCTCGGATATTTTTCCGGATGCTGTAAAAACTGGAATGATTTCGTCATCATCGCTGATTAAGGTTGTTTGTGAGTCAATTAAAGAATTTAAGCTTAAAAACATTGTTGTCGATCCGGTTATGGTTGCGACAAGCGGCGCAAAACTTATTTCAGACGAAGCTGTAGAAACTTTAAAAAGAGGACTCCTTCCGCTTGCCACCGTTATTACGCCGAATATTCCTGAAAGCGAGGTCCTTTCCGGCAGTAAAATTTCCTCTGAAAAAGACATGGAAAAGGCGGCGGAAAAAATAAATTCGCTTTACGGATGTAATGTTCTGGTAAAAGGCGGGCACAGCTTAAACGATGCGAACGATTATCTTTTTGATGGAACGAGGGGCGAGTGGTTTTATGGAAAAAGAATCGGAAATCCTAACACTCACGGAACAGGCTGCACTCTTTCGAGCGCGATTGCAAGCAACTTGGCGAAAGGTTTTTCGTTAAATGATTCTATAAAAAATGCGAAAGATTATTTAAGCGGCGCTCTTTCGGCAATGCTCGATTTAGGAAAAGGCAGCGGACCTTTGATGCACTGCTGGAATCTAAAAGGGCAAAGCTGACGCTGTTCTAAAAACTATTTTGAATGTCAGTCTGTCATGACAAATTAGTTTTTTAATCTTGAAAATAAAATTCTTTAGGAATTATTTTATGGAAAATAATGAAGAAAATAGAACGGGCGTTTTTTCTAACGCTTTGATATGGTTTGGAGCCGCGGTTTCAATTGCGGAAATTCTTACAGGAACATATTTTGCTCCGCTCGGATTTTCAAAAGGAATTTTGGCGATTTTTCTTGGCCATCTTATTGGCTGTGCACTGTTGTTTTTTTCAGGATATATCGGCGCGCTTTCAAGAAAATCGGCTATGGAGTCAACTGCAACGAGTTTCGGCATTGCCGGCTCAAAATTTTTTGCGCTTTTAAACGTTATTCAGCTTGCAGGCTGGACTGCAATCATGATTTATGACGGCTCGGTTTCAGCAAACGAGATTTTTCCGTTCGGAAAATGGATTTGGGCTTTTGTGATCGGCATTCTTATTGTCATGTGGATTTTGATTGGAATCACAAATCTTGGAAAATTCAACATTGCCGTCATGGCTTCTCTTTTTGTTTTGACGCTCGTGCTTTGCAAAGTTATTTTTCTTGGCGGAAATTCAGCGCAAGACGATAATTTTCAGCAGGCGCTTTCTTTCGGCGGAGCAGTGGAGCTTGCGGTTGCAATGCCACTTTCCTGGCTCCCTTTAATCAGCGACTACACAAAACATGCGCGAAAACCTTTCAAGGCGACTTTTGCTTCTGCCACTACATATGGTCTTGTTTCTTGCTGGATGTACATAATCGGAATGGGAGCCGCGATTTTGACAGGCGAGACCGACATTGCAAAAATCATGGTGAAGGCGGGACTTGGAATAATCGCGCTTTTGATTTTGATTCTTTCGACTGTGACTACGACTTTTCTTGACGCATACAGCGCGGGAATTTCGTTCAAGACGATCAGCGGGAAAAATTTTGAAAAATGCGCAGCTGTCGCAGTAACTTTTGCCGGAACATTCGCCGCTATTTTTTTCCCAATGGATAATATCTCAAATTTTCTGTATTTTATAGGCTCGGTTTTTGCTCCGATGATTGCGATTCAGCTCGCAGACTTTTTTGTTGTGAAGTCAGACTCGTCATCAAGAAAAATAGATCTGAAGAAAATCATAATTTGGGCGGCAGGATTTTTAATCTACCGCCTCTTGATGAGAATCGACTTGATTATTGGCAACACGCTTCCAGACATGGCGATAACGTTTTTGATTGCTGTTGCGGCCGGCTTCTTAAAAAAAAGATGATTTCAAACGGAATATCTAAAAAAAATCATTGAATTGTCACCTTGAATTCTGTTCAGGGCTCTTTAAGTGTAAGGTTTGTGCCGGCTGAGTTTTCAAAAACTAAGCGTGTGTAACCGCTGTATCTTGTGAGCGGAAGTTAGAAACAGCTTCAGAATGACAATTTGCAGCGGAATCCTGAAACAAATCTAGAATAATGAAGAAAAGTTTTTTGGCAACCTCCGATATTTTGCTTTTCAGCGGCATACGGCATCAATTTCAAAATTCTGCCTTATGCCGCTAAAAATTACGCGTTTGCCATTCTGTAAATCTCTGCGAAGTCTTTTTCTCCGCAAAGTTTTGCGGCTCCTTTTGCGCCTCCGCTTGCTTTTGCCGCTCCCGCAGCGAGCTTCAGAATTTCCGCTTCTGTAGGATGAATTCCGAGCTCTTTAAGATTCACAGGCATTCCGATTGAATGATAAAAATCTTCCATAGCCTTTATTCCTTTTAGAGCGATTTCTTCATCAGAGCCTTCTTTTTTGACTTTCATGACGTTCAGCGCATATTTTACAAAGCGCGGAAGACAGTCTTTATAAACGTATCTTGCCCAGGATGGCCAAATCGCGGCAAGACCTGCTCCGTGGGTAACGTCGAACATTCCGCCTAGCTCGTGCTCAAGCATATGCGACAGAAAATCTCCGCCGCCAGTTCCGCATTCTGTAAGACCGTTGTGTGAAAGGCTTCCAGCCCACATAACTTCGGCGCGCGCGTCATAGTTTTCAGGATTATGATGAAGAATCACTGCGTTTTTCATTACTGTCTGCAAAAGGCCTTCCGCGATTTTATCTGTGATTTCCATATTTCCTTTGTTTGTAAAATAACGTTCCATTGTGTGCATCATGATGTCTGTGCAGCCGCTTTCTGTCTGGTAGTCCGGGAGAGAAAGCGTGAGTTCTGGATTCATGACTGCAAATTTTGGACGGGCGATGTCATCATTGTAGGAGCGTTTTTCCTTGGTTTTTTCGTTTGTGATTACGCTGCTGTTG
>CAVDRA010000028.1:0-11881 GCA_963611155.1 bacterium
TAGTAGCCGCGCCGGAGGCGTTGTTTTGCGGCGGCTGAGCTTGCGAGGCTAGAGCAAAACAATGGAGCGCAAGCGGAACGGCGGATAGCGGGGCATTGTTTTTACGCAAACGGCACGTGAGAAAATCGTTTTTTGCTTTTGGAGAGCTCCGTTCAAAAAATTGGAAGCCGGCGTTTTTGGCGGATTTTTAGCGTTTTGCAATTTTCTAAATATTTTTTTTGAATTTCCGATAATTAGTGTATGAATAGTTTTACACGGTCAGTTGATTTGTTGTCACGCGCGATGGATGTGAATTCGCTTCGCTATCAGGTTTCTGCGAACAATATTGCGAATGCGGAAGTTCCTAATTATAAGCGCCAGGAAGTGAATTTTGAGAGTGAGCTTAAAAAAGCTTTTGAGAGCGAGGCTGATTCTGCGCACAGAATGAAGCTCACTGTGACTGATGACCGGCATATTCAGCTTAACGAGCCTTATGATTACAGGGAAGTAGAGCCGCGCCGGGTGACTGACTGGACTACGACAGCGAATGCAAACGGAAATAATGTTGATCCGGAAAGCGAAGCTATGAATATCATGAAAATTCAGCTTAACTACAGGCTTTTGGCTCAGCTTGAGAACTTTGAGTTCAGCCAGCTGAAGACTGCGATAAAGAAGTAGAAAAACGCGTTTTGCGCAGCGTTTGTGCGGCAGAATTTGCGGCTGCTGAACTGGAATGAATGTAAATTTATTTGAGTTCGGCTTTGCGGAAAATCTTAAACTTTAAAAATTGGAACGGAGGAAAAAAATGGGAATGTTCACTTCTATAAATATTGCGGCGACTGGAATGAGCGTTGAGCGTCTTAGGACGGATGTTATTTCAAACAATATTGCAAACGCTTCCACAACCCGCACTCCGGAAGGCGGCGCATTCAAGAAATCTTCTGTGATTCTCGAGCCTGTCGCCTCAAGCCATCCTACATGGCGCTCTCCTTTTGTTTCTGCTGATCAGGACAACGGACCTGGAAAGGGAGTCCGCGTAAAGAGCATTGTAAAAGACTCTAGCCAGGGACGCATGGTTTATGATCCTTCAAATCCCGATGCGATTCAGTCCGGGCCGAATAAAGGTTATGTCGAGTATCCGAATGTGAATATTGTTAATGAGATGGTTGACTTGATTTCGGCAAGCCGTGCTTACGAAGCGAATTCAACGGTTGTTCAGGGCGCGAAAGATATGTTCTCAAGCGCGCTTGAAATTGGAAGAGGCTAGGCTTTTTTATTTGCGGAAATTTTTGATCCGCAATATAGTTCTTTTTTGCTCATTTAGATTTGAATCGAGGTGAAAACATGAATGTTATGAATATTATGCAGGCTCCGGAAATGACCCGGACAAATCCAGCCCATGTTGGAAGCGCACCCCTTGCTTCTTTTGTTCCAGGGCAGGAAAATTCGTCATCTGTAAAAAATGAAAAATCTTTCGGATCTTTTGAAAGCTATCTTGTAAACGCCGTTTCTGAAATGAACAGCCAGCAGCTTGATGTGAACCGCGTTCAGGAGCAGCTTATCACAGATCCTGATTCTGTTGATATTCACGATGTTACAACTGCCATGGCAAAAGCTCAAATGTCTTTGAGTCTTGCTCAAACGGTAATTGACCGTCTTGTAAGTGGATGGAGCGAAATTTCAACGACACGATAACCATAGTCTCACCTTTTCAGCGTGAAAAAATTATGTTAAAATAGCGTGTTGACTATGTTCGTTCACGGGAGGGCAAGATGAACGAATCGATTCAAAAAGTTATCGATAAAATTAAAAAACTTTGGAGTTCATGGAAACCTGTCCAAAAGGCGATTGCGGCTGGAATTATTCTTGCGGTGATTGTCGCCTTGGTTATTCTTTTTAAGGGCTCTTCAAAACCAACAACAGTTCAGCTTTTCGGCAAGCCGATTACAGATCAGTCCGTAATGGATGCGGTTACATTAAAGCTTGACAGCGAGAATGTAAAATACACTGTCAGCACAAACGGCATGATTTCTGTTTCTGACGAGGCAACTGCAAGAAAATGGAGGACTGAACTTATCGGTCAGGATATTGTTCCAGCGAAAGTTGATGTCTTCAGCAAAATGCTTGACGTTACCAACTGGTCAACAACAGATTTCGAGCGCGAAAAAAGCGATCTTCGCCGTGTTACAGAACAAGTAAAACAGCATATTGAAACTCTTGACGACATTGCGAGCGCTGATGTTGTTATTACTCCTGGACAGAATGCGCTTTTTGAATCTCAGCGTGTTCCTGCCAGCGCATCTATTACGCTGCGTTTTAAGGGCGGAAGCAACATGGCTTCTGACCGGCGAAAAATTCAGGGAGTGCAGCGTCTTGTCTTGCGTTCAGTTTCAGGTCTTACAGATGATAATATCGTAATTACAGATATCGACGGAAATATTCTTAATGATTTTGCTGGAATGGCGGAAATGGACCGGCTTTCCCTTATCGAGCGCACTGAAAAATTCAAGCTTAAGCTTGCTGCTGAAAAACGCGCAAAAGTCCTGAAATCTTTACAGAGCATTTATTCAGATGACCGTGTGCGCGACCTTGACGTGACCGTTGAAATGGACACATCAAAAGTCAGCAGCGATAAAACAATTTATTCTCCTGTTATAATAACAGAGCAGGATGAGTCAAAACCATACGATACAACGGAAAAGCGTGATTTTCTTCCGATTTCTTCACAAACTGTCACAAAAGAATGGACTGGAACGGGCTATAATCCTGAAGGTCCTGCCGGAGTTGAAGGTCAGAATCCGCCTGTTTATTCTGATATGTCGAACGTGATTGGAAAATCGACTGAAACTGGAGTTACGCAGAATAATGTTGTGAACACTGAGCATCGTGTTGAAGAGCGCATGCCGTCAGTTGACCGCATTACAGCTTCTGTGAATATCGACGGAAAATGGCGGAAAGTTACCGACGGAAGCGGGAAACCTGTTTTTGTAAGGGAAAGTAATATAGAAGAGTTTAAAAATCTCTATCCGGATTGGGAAGATACTAACCGCTACCGCTTTGAAATCGGCCATATCCTGCGTGTGTATACACCTCTTACAACAGAGGAGCTTGAGCAGGTTGCAAACTTGATTGCACATGCGCTAGGAACTGATGGAAGCAATAAATTCAGAGTTGCTGTGACAAACCTCAAAGTTGATAGAGGACCTGAGCAGGACAAGGAAGATTCTGATATTCTTGCGCGGGAAAATACAAAGAAAACAATCATGCTGATTTTGATTGGAGTGGTTGTGATTCTTGTCGCGTTCATCGTATTTAGGATGATAAGCCGTGAAATTGAGAGAAGGAAACGGCTCCGCGAAGAGGAAATCTTGCGTAGACAGCAGGCAGAACGCGAAAAAGCTCTTTGGGACGCAAAGCAGGAAGGAATGGAAGTTCAGATGTCTGTTGAAGAGCGCAAGCGTGCCGAGCTTCAGGAAAATGCAATTGCAATGGCAAAAGAGCATCCGGAAGATGTCGCTTTGCTTATCAGAACTTGGCTGATGGAGGAGTAGCATATGGCTGATACGAAAGCTGCCAGTAAACCGGCTGGAAAAAAAGGCGGAGCAAAAGACTATAAAAATCTTACGGGCCGTCAGAAAGCCGCTATTTTTCTTGTTTCTTTGGGATCAGATGTCTCTTCTGAAATTATGAAGCATTTGCGCGAGGATGAGGTTGAAACCCTTACATTTGAGATTGCGCGTCTTGAAACTGTAGATTCTGATTTTAAGGATCAGGTTCTTGAAGAATTTCAGGACTTGATGAATGCCCAGAATTTTATCACAACAGGCGGTATCGATTACGCCCGCGAGCTTTTGGAGAAATCTCTCGGTTCGCAGAAAGCAATCGACATTATCAACCGTCTTACATCGAGCCTTCAGGTTCGTCCTTTCGATTTTATCCGGCGTACAGATCCGGCTCACTTGCTGAACTTTATTCAGCAGGAATATCCGCAGACAATCGCATTGATTCTAGCTTACCTGGAGCCTGCCAAGGCGGCTGTGATTTTGCAGAATCTTCCGCCTGAAATTCAGCCTGAAGTTTCGAAGCGCCTTGCTACAATGGACCGGACATCTCCTGATGTTTTGCGTGAAGTTGAGCGGGTTCTTGAAAAGAAACTTTCAACGTTGTCAAGCGAAGACTACACGGCAGCCGGCGGAGTCGAATCTATTGTTGAGATTCTTAACCTTGTTGACCGTTCAAGCGAAAAGGCCATTATCGAGTCCCTCGAAGAGGAAGATCCGGATCTGGCAGAAGAAATCAAGAAGAGAATGTTCGTGTTCGAAGATATTGTCATGCTAGACGACCGTGCAATTCAGAAAGTTCTGCGCGAGGTGGACACACAGGAGCTTTCCAAGGCTCTCAAATCTGTGGACACAGAGGTTCAGGACAAAATTTTCCGGAATATGTCAAAACGCGCGGCAGCTATGCTTAAAGAGGATATGGAATATATGGGACCTGTCCGCTTGAAAGACGTTGAAGAGGCTCAGCAGAAAATTGTATCCACAATCAGACGCCTTGAGGATGCTGGCGAAATCGTTATTGCGAGAAGCGGTGAGGACGAGCTTGTTGTCTAAGAATTCGGTTTGACGTTTGTTATGCGCTTATTTTATTGTCTGCCGGCTGTTTTTTGCTGGCAGTGCTCTTTTTTAGGAAAAATTTATGGCAAAAAATTTATTTGAACCTAACGAAATTAAAAATACTGGCGGCGAATTTCAGCTGAAGCTTGTCCATGATTTTTCTACGCCGGAAGCTGAGGAAAAAGTAGACGAGATTCCTGAATACACAGGTCCGACGGCTGAAGATTTGAGGCGCGAGGCAGACGAATTTAAGGCGAGCTGGGAAGTTGAAAAACAGCAGATGTTTTCTGATGCCCAGGCGAAAGCCGATGAAATCGTGAAAAAAGCTGAGGCGGCCGCATTTGCGGAAGTAAAGAGGCAGTCAGATCAGGCCCAGATTGTAAAAACAGAAGCTGAGGCGGCCGCTGAGAAAATAATCCAGGAAGCGAAAACTCAAGCCGCGAAAATCCTGGAGCAGGCAAACAGCGATAAATCCGAAATATCACGGAATTCATACAAGGAAGGCTACGAAAAAGGCCACGACGAGGGATATAACACTGGAAAAGATGAAGTTACGCGCCTTGTTGACCGCACTCATAAAATTCTAGAGTCTGTGATGGCCCGCCGTGAGGAAATCTTAAACGAAACCGAGCAGCAGATTGTAGAGCTTGTTATTTTGATGGCAAGAAAAGTCGTGAAAGTTTTGTCTGACAGCCAGAAATCAGTTGTTATGGCGAATGTTCTTCAGGCGCTGAAAAAAGTCAAGGGCAGAGGAAGTGTAACTTTGCGCGTGAACCTTGCGGACGTCAAGCTGACGTCGGAGCATGTTCAGGATTTTATAAAACAGGTTGAAAATGTCCAGGGAATTACTGTTCTTGAGGATTCCACTGTTGAAAAAGGCGGCTGCATTGTTGAAACTGACTTTGGCGCAATCGACGCGAGAATTCAAAGCCAGCTGAGCGAGCTTGAGAATAAAATTCTTGAAATTTCACCTGTAAAGACTTTGGCAAAATCAGATTTGACGATTACAGAGTCGTAAATGATAAGGCCTGAAAACAGGCATTAGAAAAAGCTGAGCGTTAGGGGCTGTAAGGGCGGCAGAGCCGTTGCGAAGCAATGAAGCCGAAAGGCGGAACCCTGAAAGACCCGGCGGCAGAAAAGCTTGCGTTTTCTGCCGCAACGCCCAAAAAAATAAATTCAATTTAAAAACATAATTTCAGTTTGGGTGGGAGAAATTATGGAATCAATTTTTAGCAAATATCTTTCAGCTGTAAAAAATACAGAGACAATTCTTTATACAGGTCACGTTACTGCGGTCAAGGGAATGATGATTGAAAGCAACGGTCCGCGTTCTGTAATAGGCGAAATCTGCACGATAAAAATGCCTTACAATAACACTCAAATCTTGGCAGAAGTTATGGGATTTGAGGGAAAAACAGTGAAGCTGATGGCTTACGGATCTACTGAAGGAATTGAAATTGGAAACGAGATTATAGCTTCAGGGCATATTCTGCAGGTTCCGGTCGGAAAAGCGCTTTTAGGGCGCGTTATTGACGCATGCGGAAATCCGATTGACGGGAAGGGCAGCCTTGAAACAAATTGTTTTTATCCTGCCCTTGCGAATGCGCCGAATCCAATCACAAGAAAGCCAATTGACAGGCGGATTATAACCGGAGTGCGCGCGATTGATTCTCTTTTTACATGCGGAAAAGGTCAGCGGCTTGGAATTTTTGCCGGTTCTGGAGTTGGAAAATCAACGCTTCTTTCTATGATTGCGCGGAATACAAACGCCGACATCAATGTAATCGGCCTGATTGGCGAGCGCGGACGCGAGGTGAACGATTTTATCCAGCGCGACCTCGGAGAAGCAGGAATGAAGCGTTCTGTTGTTGTTGTCGCGACAAGCGATGCGACTTCAATTTCAAGATTGCGCGCGGCGTATACGACAACCGCTGTCGCTGAATATTTCCGCGACCAGGGAATGGATGTTATGCTGATGATGGACAATCTAACCCGTTTTGCCCATGCCCAGCGTGAAATCGGACTTTCGACTGGCGAAGCTCCAGCGCAGCGCGGCTATCCTCCTAGCGTTTTTGACATGATTCCGAAGTTGCTTGAGCGGACGGGAACGAACGACAAAGGCTCGATAACTGCTTTTTACAATGTTCTTGTTGACGGCGATGATGTTGATGAGCCAATCACGGATAAAGTGCGCGGAACGATTGACGGGCACATTTTTCTTACTAGAAAGCTTGCGGAACAGCGCCATTTTCCTGCGATTGATCCGCTGAAGTCTATTTCCCGTTTGGCCCGGCGCGTTTCCGGATCACAGACACTGAAGGCTGTCACAAAGATCAGCCGGCTAATCGCAATTTATGAAGACAACCGCGATATGATTATGGCAGGCGTTTATCAGAAAGGCGCGAATGCAGAGGTTGACGCCGCGATAGATAAGCACGGCGATATTGAGAAATTTCTGTGTCAGGAAGAGGATGAACACTGCACAATCGAAGACACTCTTCAAAAACTTTCTGCTTTGGCTGAAATTGAAATTCCTGAAAGCGAATATGATGAAAATCCCGCAGCAAGCAGAAAAACCGTTGCCGAGCTTGTTCATAAACACAAAGAGGAAAATGTCGGAGTGGAAAATGCGAAAGCCGGAGAGAATTTTTCACAGGTGAAGGCCGCAGAAAAAATCTCTGAAATCACCAGCAGTTTAGGAAATAAATGAAGCGGTTCAGTTTTTCTCTCGAGAAAGTAGAAAGCCTAAAAGAATTTAAGAAAAAGCAGGCGGAGCTGGAGCTTGGAAAGGCTGTTCAGGAAGAGGCGAAAATTCAGAATTCCCTTGACGCGATCGCTTTGGCAAAGGTCAATGCCGTAAAATCTGCGAATGAGGCGCAAGACATCAGTTCTCTTTATTCTGTCCAGCATTATTTTTCGCTTTTGGAGCAGCAGAAAGAAATTGCCATCGAAGATTTGACGCGGGCGAAAGTCGTGACTGACGAGAAACGCGCTGAAATGGAAAAATGCATGCGTGAAGTCAAGGCTATCGAGAATTTCAAGTCGCTAAAAAAGGCGGAATGGAAAAAACAGATTCTTCAAGAGGAAGAAAACACAATAGACGAGATTGTCACATCAAAATACAATATTTCGGATTAAAATCTGAAAAAAGGAAAATATTATGAAAGAACGTTCAGCCAGATTAAAAATCATAAGAAAATTGATAAGGAACAGCAGAATTGAAAGCCAGGACGTTCTTTTAAAAGAGCTGCAGAAAGAAGGTTTTGATGTTACTCAGGCGACTTTGAGCCGTGATTTAAAGCTTTTGAAGGTCGGAAAAATCAGCGATGGACATTCCGGCTACGTTTATTCGCTTCAAAGCGATGAAGACAGGGGAGAAAGCGAGTCAATCTATGTGCAGGATTTCTTGCGCGGTTATGTCAGCATTGACTGGAATTCAACGACGGTTGTAATCAAGACTTTTGCAGGATATGCGGATCCTGTTTCAAACGCAATCGACTATTTTAACATGGACGAGATTTTAGGAACTGTCGCAGGCGACAGCTGTGTTTTTGCGGCTCTAAAAGACGGCTGCACGGGCGAGGACTTTATGAGCGCATTAAAAAAGCACATTCCGGACTTGGAAGATTAGAAGGCTAGTATACTAGAATACTAAGAAAAATTATCGGAAGGAAATTAATATGGGCAAAATCACACTTACTTTTTCAGATGGAAATAAAATCGAGGTTAATCAGAGAATCAAGGGCAGCGAAATTTTGGATAAATTCCCTGAGCTTTGCATTCAAAAGACTTGCTCATCAGACGGCAAAGACTGTATTGTCGCAATCAAGGTTGACAATGAGATAATCTCGCTTTGCCGGCCGCTTAGAGTCTCATGCAAGGTAGAGCCTGTATTCTTAAAGTCAACGCAGGGAGCCGCCATTTACAGGCGCTCTCTCTGCTTTATTCTTGCGGCTGCGAGCCATAAGCTTTTTCCAGGGGCAAGGCTGCTTGTCGGGCATAGTTTGGGCTACGGTTATTATTACACTCTTGAAAGCGGAGAAAATCTTACTTTTGAGCAGATAAAAAATCTTGAAAATGAGATGAAAAGGATTGTTGATTCTGACATTCCAATCACCACGCAGCACATTTCGTATGATGAAGCTGAAGCCGCACTTGAAAATTTAAAATTGGCTGAATCAAAAAAACAGCTTTCGGTTGTGGCTAGGCGCGAGGTTCTTGTAAATAAATTTGCGGACGACAGAAAATTCTTGGATTTGTATTTTGGTCCTCTTGTTTCTTCGACTGGAATCTTAAAAGTTTTTGAGCTGAAACCTTACGGCGACGGATTTTTGCTGAGATTTCCTAAGCATACGGAGCCGGAGCGCCTTACAGAATTCAGGGATAATCCGAAAATTTTTGAGGTTTATCAGAATTATAAAAAATGGGGAAAAATGGTTGGAGTCACATCTGTCGCCTCTTTGAACGTTCTGACTGCGAAAAAACGCGCAAACGAATTTATCGATATTTGCGAAACTTATCAGGCCCAGAATTTTGCCCGTGTCGCCCAGATGATCCGTGATCGGAAAAACGTGAAAGTTGTTCTGATCGCAGGTCCTTCGTCTTCCGGAAAAACAACCTCCGCTTACAAGCTGTCTCTTCAGCTCCGCGCGCTAGGCTATAATCCTAAAGTCATCAGCCTTGACAATTATTATGTCGGCCACGACAAGACTCCGCGGGACGAGAACGGAAAGCTTGATTTTGAATGTCTTGAAGCTTTGAATATTGAAATGCTCAATCAGAATCTTGTGGATCTTTTTGACGGAAAGGAGATTGAGCTTCCTGCCTACAATTTTGACTTCGGGCAAAGCTATCTGAGCGGAAAGCATATGCGGCTTGAAAAAAATGACATTTTGATAATGGAAGGAATTCACGGCCTGAACGATAAGCTGACTCCGCTTGTCGCGCTTGAGCTGAAATTCAAGATTTATCTTTCAGCGCTCACGCAGCTTAACCTTGACGATCACAACCGCGTTCCGACGAGCGACAACCGTTTAATCCGCAGAATTGTCCGCGACGCGAATTTCCGGGGAATGCCTGCGGAACGCACAATCGCAATGTGGAACAGCGTGCAGCGAGGCGAGCAGCTCCATATTTTCCCGTTTCAGAACAATGCCGACGCGGTTTTGAACACTGCGCTGGATTATGAGATTCCTGTTCTGAAAGTTTACGCCGAGCCTATGCTCCGCGCCGTAAAGCCGTCTGAAAGCGAATTTACAGAGGCAACGCGCCTGCTGGGATTTCTGGAGAATTTTGATCCGATTCCGGCTGACTATGTTCCGAAGCAGTCGATCATAAGGGAATTTATTGGCGGAAGCTCGTTCAAATACTGATTCATTTAAATGCCGCTGGAAAAAATCCGATTTGAGATTTTGATGAAAAAGCGAGCGCGTGAGGGGGTGTAAGGGCGGCGAAGCCGTTGCGGAGCGAGCGGAGCAATGAAGATGGAAAGCGGAACCCTGAAACACCCGACGGCACAAAACTGCTCAAGCTTCCTGCCTTTGCTTTTTGTGCCGGCACGCCCCCCAAAAATTTCGTTTCAAAAAATCAGAGCATTTCAACGTATGTTTTTCCGAACCCGCCGTCTTCAGGGCGCGCATAGTGAAAATCTTTTACGCCGGGATAATTTGAAAGATAATCGTGAACAGCCTGCTGCAAAATGCCGTTTCCTTTTCCATGGATAATGCTGAACGAGCGGAAATTTGTCATCGCGCAAAGGTCGAGCTGACGCTGCAGAGCTTTCATTGCCTCTTCTTCCCTCATTCCAAGAATGCGAAGCTCAAAAAGAGGCGAGCTGCTTGAGTCGCTTTTGTTAAGTTCGACAGAATAGTCCGCCGAACCTGAAAATCCGGCTGGTTTTATAAGCTGCATATCTTTTTCTTTAATGCTCATGCGGATTGAGCCGAGCTGAACTGTCCAGACGCCTTCTTTTTCCTTGCTGAGGAGCGTTCCCCTGATTCTTCCGCTTCCCGCGAGAACCTCTGCTCCGGGCATGAATTCCATTTTTACAGGCCTGGAATTTTTTACAGGCCGGACCAGATTGAAAATTTCCTCGTCAGTGTAAGTTTGCCTTGCCGCCGCCAGCGCTTCCTTGTTGCTTAATTTGCGCTTGGATTTTTTTATTTTTGATGAGCCAGCGCGGTTTTGCGAGAACGATGAGATTTTCATTCCGTTCTCTGCAACCAAAGTTTCGCCTTTGATTTTTTCCTCAAGCTGCTTCTGCTGTTTTTCGAGATTTTCTTTTTCTGATTCAACCGCAAGTTCCTGCTCGTCAATGTCTTCCGTGAGATCATTGATGAATTTCCTCATTTTGAGTGTTTTCTCGCGTGTGATTTCCCCTTCGCGGAGCTCGCGCACAAGATTTTCGAGCGTTTTTCTTGTTTCGCGCAGAAATCTGCTTTCGCTTCTTGACTCGCGTTCTTTTAGCTCGTTCTCTTTGATTTTAAGCTTGAGTTCTTTTTGCTCCAGCTTTAAGACTTTTGATTTCTGGTCTGATTCCTGCTTTTCAAATTCCTTTATTCTTTCGTCTAGCTCCGCATGTTTTTGAGAAAGGCCTTTTATAAGCGTTGAAACGTCTGTCTGCTGGTTTGTGATGTAGGATTTTGCTTTCCGGACAGTTTTTTCCGGAAGCCCCGAGTGTTTTGCGATGTCGAGAGCGTGGCTTTCTCCGGGGACGCCCATCACGATTCTGTATGTCGGGCTGAGCGTTTCAGCGTTGAATTCAGCGCTTGCATTCACGCAGAATTCGTTTGTGTATCCGTAATTTTTGAGAATTCCATGATGCGTCGTGACGAGAACAAACGCGTGCTTTTCGATTAGCGCATCGAGAACTGCCATTGCGACAGCTCCTCCTTCCTGCGGATCTGTTCCGCTTCCAAGCTCGTCGAGAAGAACTAGAGAACGGGAGTCAGCATGCTTTACGGCCGCCGCAAGATTTTTCATATGCGCGCTGAAAGTTGAAAGCGACTGATCTATCGACTGCTCGTCTCCTATGTCTGCGAAAACATTGTCGAAAAAAGGAAGTCTTGTGCCTTCGGCTGCAGGAAGCGGGAATCCTGACTGGTTCAACAGCGAAAAGAGGGCGAAAGTTTTTAGCGTTACTGTTTTTCCTCCTGTGTTCGGACCTGTTATGATAAGGATGTTTTTTCCTGAAAGAAATTTTATGTCGATCGGAACGGCTTTTTCACCCAAAAGAGGATGGCGCGCCTGCAAGAGAAGCGGCGGTTCTGCGCTGCCTTCATCAATGC
>CAVDRA010000029.1:0-11876 GCA_963611155.1 bacterium
CCACAAGAAAGCATATAGTCTGTGAAAATATTTTTTTCTTTCGGGTTTCCAAAAAGCCCCTTGAAAATCAGCTTGCATGCATTCTTTATGATTTTTTTGTTCTCTGTTGAGTCAACATGGTTTTCAATTTCGCGGAAACACTGCGCAATGATATTGATAATTGCAATCAGCTGTTTTTGGAGAGGAATTTCAGCCGCTTTGAACCAGTCCTCATCCGCGCATTCTCCAAAGAAGAACAGAATTACATCTCTGTATCCTCTGAAATCATTGAAAGCTGTAGCGGCAAGTTTTTTTACGCTTTCCACAGAGCCGACATTTATAAGGTTAGTGATGACATCCTTGCTGTTTTTGCTGTCTTTTCCAAGAACCGCAGGTATAAGCTTGATGTACTCGTCTTCCCAGTTTGGAAGAAGTTTGATTGCTTCAAGGAATTTCGCGCGCAAATCGACGCGTTTAGAGCCCTTCAGGACAGTGTACATTTCTTTCGGATTTGCAATTTCTCCATAGAACTGCGCAAAAGTGTATTTTGGCGTGTATGCGAGATTTGGAATTTGCTGGTTTATATCCTGCACAACGAGATATGAAGCGATAATTTCCTCGTTTACCGCCGTGAAAGATTTCAGAAAGCCAGTAAAATAGCTGACCATATCCGCAAGAAGCTCGCTTGTTTTGTCTGTAGCCTCGTCCTCGATAAATTTGTAAAGAATATCGATTCTCTGGAAGAAACCTTTTTGAGCCTTGAATTCATTTGAATATTTTTCTTCAGGAGTGATTGCGCGCTCGCGGACTGTGTATTCATTGATATTATTCGGATTTACGCCGAATGCCGAATCTTCCTCGAGAATTTTCTTAGCGCCTGAATTCCAGCTTGTCCATTCGCTGGTCGTGAGAATCGAAGGCACAAGCTCAGCCTTGATTTTTTTAAGATCACAGCTGTTTCCAAAGCTTGTAATGATTGTCTTTAATGC
The DNA here is from genome assembly GCA_963611155.1 of bacterium. Taxonomy (GTDB): domain Bacteria; phylum Spirochaetota; class Spirochaetia; order Treponematales; family Treponemataceae; genus Treponema_D. Next base: position 969 of record CAVDRA010000029.1, read on the forward strand.
CCAAACTTTGTCATCCTTGATTTTTCGTGCGAGGTCTGCCTTTGTCTTGAATTTTGAAGATTTCGAGCCGACTGTCGCCTTTATTACCCAGATGTGCTCTCTTGAAAGAGGCTGAAGAGCACTGACTGCCATTTTAAGTGAGATGTTTTTGACTCCGTTTTTTCCGAAGTTGATTTTAAGATTGTCGTCTTCTACGCTCAGAATAATTCCGACTCCCCATGTTCTGTGGAAAACGAAACTTCTTGCGTCAAAAGCGATGTGCTTTTCAAAGTCGCTGATCGCCTCGAAAACGTTTCTGAAATTTTTTGTCAAATCTGAAGACTGGATATATTCGTCAACATGGCTATGATTTGCGTATTTTGCAGCAAAACATTCTGCGATTTCTCTTCTTGCCCAGAAATCGTTCGGATCGATCGAAAGGTTCAGCTTTAAGATTTCGATTGCTGTATCCCATCTTTTGTTGTCTTTGTAGTAATTGTAAAGCTCCTGCATCATCAAAGCGGATTTGTCCGCGCTGATTGATTTTGCGATTTTTCTCTGAACGAGAAGAAACCAGTCTATTTCCTCTGGAATCGCCGCAACGAGTTTTGACCAAAGCTCTTTCGCCATGTTGATGTTTTTGATGTTTACATAGCGGAGAAGAGATTTTTTGTAGAATTCAATAGCTTTTTCTTTGTCGCCTTCAGCATCGTAATGGTCAGCGAGCCTTTTTGCTATTTCTGCTTCTGAAAGGTCTGCTTTTACGATTCTTTCATAAATTGACCAAAGCTCAGGGTTGCCTGAAGCTTCGAAGTTCTTCGCGAGCGTGCGCAGGGCGAATTTGTTGTTTCTGTCGTCCTCGAGAATCGTCTCGCACATATAGATTACAATCGGTTCTTTATGGTTGTTCTGGAAAATATCTACAAGAGTTTCAAGCGAAGAGTTGTCCAGAGAACCTCTTTTCAATCCAAGCATTCCCGAAATGTAGAGAGCTGTAATGCTGTCCTTTGTGTGAGAAAGCTGTTCGTCGCAGATTGCCTTAATCTCGTCGATACAGTTTTCGTTTTTTGCTCTCTCAACGATTGTTGTCAAATCAATCAAGTCATTTTTTGTGTAATTGCTGATTGTCGCACGTGTCCAGGTGTCTTCCTTGAGTTTGTCCTGAACCAATTTCACGAGCTCTTCTGACATAAAAATACTCCTGTATATAAAATAAAAAATCTAAACCTTTTTTGCTGTATTCTAAAATTCTGTTTTGCAGAATCTAGCTTGTGTACATCTTGAATATATTCTCATTATGAACACGGATCTGAAGCAGACATTCATTGATTCTGTTTGTGCTCTCTCCCGTGCGAACATAATAGTCTATAAGCCAGAAATACATATTTATAAGTTTTGGAACCAATATTTCGGCATTGTTCGCCGGATTTTTCAGTTCGTTTTCCTTCGCGTATATTTCCTGCCGCAGTCTGGCCGCTTCATGAGTTTTCAGCTCTCTTTTCATGTTGAAAACTCCGTAAAGAACTCCAAAAACAGGAATCCACTCTTTTAGGACCGCTCCAGTGTACCCTTTGCTTTTTACCTGCCGTATCAGGCTGCAGATAAGCTCAGAGTCAAAAAACTCGATTTCCACCTTTTGCGCATCAATAAAAAACGCTTCCCGGAAAAGAACCTTTGCTTTTCTGTCTTCGCCGCACAAAGCAAAGCAGTCAGCTGTCTCAGAAAGAATTTCCGCAGAAGACGGCATTGCGCGGTTCGCATCTGTAAGGCAGTCTAAAGCCGCCTCGTAACTTCCGAGCTTTTTATAGCAAAGTCCGAGCTTTCTGGTGATTTCTGCTTTTTGCATAGAATTCAGCTCAAGCGCGTTCTTGTCCGCTAAAATTGACTCGTAGGCATTGAAAGCCAGATGAAAAATTCCTTTCTGAGCTGCATAGACAGCTTGCGAAAAAGTTTTTTTTTGTCTGTCAATGTCAATCCTAAAAGTTTTCCATCGGCTCACGAGACTTTCGCCCTGTTCGTACAGATCAAGACGAGGAATGTTTCTTACAAACTCATCCCAGTATGAACAGCACCAGTGCGCAAAATTAAGCTCCTCGTTGTCAAAATTGTATTCAAGTCCTTCTGCAAGAATTCGCTTCGCTTCTGAAGTTTTTCCTTCTGCAAGGAGCGAGTAAGCTTTTTTTAATTCTTCTTCAGTTTGAATATTCATACGACTTTTTTAAATTTATCGCAGAGTGGGGGTGTTAGTCAATAAAAATGCTAGAAAACAGGAAAAAGGGGGTAAGATTTATAAAGTTTTTTTTATAACTTGTCAATATGTTTTTTGTAAAAATATTCAGCTTTGTTCATATTGTTTACAATCTGTTTTTCATCTGATATTATTTTGCTTATAATGAAAGAAGTTCTACTTGCTCCATCTTTGCTTTCTGCGGATTTTTCTGATTTGGCTTCGGCTTTCAAGCTGATTGAGACTCGTGGCGGAAGCGTTGTTCATATAGATGTGATGGACGGCCAGTTTGTCCCGCAAATCTCTTACGGCCAGCCAGTCATAAAATCTGTGCGGAAATTGACATCCCTTCCTTTTGATGTCCATCTGATGATTGAAAAACCTGAAAATGCTGTTGACTCGTTTATTGACGCCGGCGCAGACTGGATTACTTTTCATTATGAGGCGACAACTCATATTGACAGGCTTGTAAACCATATTCATGAAAAAGGGAGAAAATGCGGAGTTTCGATTGTTCCGTCAACTCCTGTGGAAGCGCTCTCTGAGATTTTGCCTCTCGCTGATCTCGTTCTTGTTATGACAGTGAATCCTGGATTTGGCGGTCAGAAGCTGATTCCTTATTGCGTTGAAAAAATCACAAAGCTTAAAAAAATACGCGACGAGCGGAACTTGAATTTTAAAATTTCTGTTGATGGCGGCGTTAATGAGAAAAATGTTTGTGAAGTTATTTCTGCTGGAAGCGACATTGTTGTCTCCGGCTCCGCATTTTTCAGCGGAAAATTGAAATGGGAGCTCTGATTTGAAGAAAAGCCGTCTTCTTGCTGTTTTTTTTCTGTTTATCTCGCTTGGCCCGGCTGTTTTTGCTCAGCCGTCAGAAAAAGCGGGCGGAATTTCAGATTCTGATTTACAGCAAGGGTACGAATCGTTTAGAAATAAAGACTGGACTTCGGCGACGATGTTTTTGCGCAAAGCTATTTCTTATCATTCAAATATGACTGACGGAAATTATTTTATGCTTATAAAAAGCGAAATTTATTCCGGCGAGTATAAGATGGCCCAGTCTGATTGTGAAAAATTTCTTTCGCTTTTTCCGCAAAGTGTCTATGAAAAGCATGTTAAGTATCAGAATGGAAGAATGCTGCATCTGCTTGGAAAAAACGAGGACGCGGTTTTTGTTTTGAGTGATTTTTGCCGTCAGTATAGCGATGATGAGCTTTATCCCCTTGCTCTTTATTGGGTTGCTGAGTCGTTTTACGATGAATACAATTTTGATTCTGCGGACGGAATTTACAAGAGGATTGTCTCTGATTTTCCTGGCTGTGAGAAGACAATGGATTCTCAATACAAGATTGATTTGATTGCGCAGCGTTCAAGGGAAGAAAAACTTCTTTATCTTTTGAAATCTATCGGAGAGGAGAATCTTTCAACCCGTGAAGAATACGAGCGGCAGATAAAAATTTATGAGATTCAGGACAAGCTCGGACTCAACCGGCAAGTGATTGATTTGCAGACGAAAATAGACGAGCTTGAGGCGGCTTTAGCCAAACAGGATTCCGTTCCTAACGGAAATTTTTCTGGAAATCCGGCTTATGAGGACGCTTTGAATTCAGAGAAAGTTGCCGTGGCTGAAAATAAAAACTTAACTGAAGAGACACCGGCCGAAAAAAAAGAATTGCTTGAAGATGTAAGCGGAAAGTCTTTTATTATAGTGAAAAATCCTTTGTCTCAAGATATTGAGGCTTTGAAACGAAAGGCGAAGCAGCTTCAATTTTTGCTTGATGAACAAAATTTTGATGAGCAGAATGAAAACGGAGAAAAGTAGAAAATGAAAAGAAGGTTTTTGTTTTTGATTTTTACGGCTGTGATTTCTTTTTCTGTTTTTTCCCAAGAAAAATCAAATTCCGATGACATTTCCGCAGAATCAAAAAAACAGGCAAAGCTTGAAAAAAAACAGCTTGACGCCGAGAGAAAATTTCGCCAGAAAGCTGTCATGGACGAAAAATTGAATGTTCTTTATGCGAAGGTTTCCAGCTACAAGCTGAAGGGAAATTCTTTGAGCATTGCGCTGAAAAACGGCTCTTTCAACATTTTTTCAAAATCTGATTCAGGGAAGAGGACACCTCTTTTTTCTTCAGTGAACAGCCAGCCTGTAAAATTTTTTTTGAAATACGACGGCACGGTTTATGATCTCAACGGAAATCCCGACATTGCAAGAGAAATCCGGCAGACTCAGAACGGCGCTCAGATAGTTTTTTCGTTGAGCGGATTTTTTCAGATCGCAGTTGATCTTTCGTTTGTTTCTACTGTTCCTGAAGATGGCGAGGATGCCGTTCTCATGAGAATTTACTCGACAAATCTTTCAGGAAGAACACGAAAACTCAGTGTAAAGGCGGTTTTTGACACAGTTCTTGGAGAAAATCTTCCTTCTCATTTTTCTTGTGAAGACGGACGAAAAATTTCGACGGAGACTTTGCTTAATTATGATGACTTAAAAAAAGCCAGATACATTTTATCTTCCGACAGGGAAAATTCTGTGCAGTTTATACTTTATGGAAAAGAAATTTCTCCGATTCAGAATGTTCTTGCCGCAAATCCTGAAGTTATGGAAAATTTGGAATGGAACGGAAGGGAAAAAACTGAGCGGGGGTTCAACAGCATAAATTTGTATAATAATTCAGCTGTTATGATTACCTGGCAAGAAAAGCTGGCCAAAGCAAATTCAACCGTTTCTGATGATTTTTATATTTTTACAGCGGCAGACGGAAGAATGTGCAGGGGAGAAAAATTCATCTCTGACTATGATGTTGCTGAAAATTCAAAAACTGCGGAAGAAAAGCCATATTCCATGCAGACAGATTTGCTGAAAGAGACTGCGGAAAATTATCCTCGAAAAAATACTGAAAAAGCCACGGCAGAAACCGTTCCTGAAAATGGTGCAAAAAATGGCGCTTCTCAAAAAGATACAGCTCAGGAAGCTAGCTTATCTTCGAAATCTGAAAAGCGCACAGATGTCGATTTTATTGTTGCTCCTTTAGATGACTACAAAATCGATCCGGAATATATTCAAAGTCTGATTGATAAAATTGACTCTCTGCAGTCGGATTCAGAAAATATAGATAAAGAAGAAATTGAAAGACTGAACGCCGAGCTTGACGCAATCTTTAAGGTTCTGAGGCGGAAGCAATGAGACGGACTGATCTTGAAAAAGCGCATAGCCTGCTTTTGCGGCGTAAATTCTCACAGGCGATTTCTCTTCTTGAATCTGGAAAAAATCCGAAAATCTACAAGGAAAGTTTCTCTTACTATATGACGGCCGGTCTTGCTTGCCTTTATCTTGGCGACACTGGAAGCGCAAGCGCGTATTTTCAGTATGCGAGACACATCAGAACTACCGATCCGACTCTTTTGAACGCTCAGGCGGTGCTTTTTCTCCGCCGCGGCGACACTGAACGCGCAATCGATTATTATCTTGATGTGCTTGATTATGATCCTCACAATAAAACTGCTTCTGCGGCTATGGAATTCTTAAAAGAGCACGGTTCTTATGAAGAAATCTGCAAAATCATTGATAATGGAAAAATCGAGAATTTTTATCCGCCGCTGGGCATAAACCCCAACTCTGTGAAACGTGTCGCCTTGTCAATTGTCGCTGGAGTGGTTTTGGCGGTGGTTCTTTTCAATGCTGGAAAATTCGGCGATTTTTCACATCGCCTGAAATTCTCGAATTCGGATGCTGATTTGAGCGAATTTTTTCTTTCGGTTGACGAACAGAAAAATCCTCAGCAAAAAAATATTTCTGGCGAAATTTACAGATATGTCTTGAATGATAAGCAAATTTTAAAATCGTATGAAAACGCTGTGAACTATTACGGCGATCACCGTGAAAATGCGGCTCAGGTTGAGATAAATAGACTTTTGAATTCAAATGCCAGCGAGGCGATTAAGCAGAATGCGAAAGTTGTAGAGTCATATTTTCAGGAACCGACTTTTGATTCTCTTCTTGACAATTATGATTACGCTTCTGTCGCGCAAGATCCCGTGCTTTATATCGGCTGCTGGGTTTCATGGGGAGGCCGGATTTCAAATGCAGTTACGGAAGGAAAATCTTTCCGGTGTGTGTTGCTAGTCGGCTATGAGTCCATGGAAAGAATCGACGGATTTGTCCCGCTTCTTTTTGATAATGCGCCTTATCCAGCGATTGACAGCGAACGGCCGGTTAAAGTTCTTGCGAAAATTGAAAATCAGGACGGAAAGCTTGTCCTTCGGGGCAGGGCAGTTTATCAGCCTCTGATGAAATAAAAATTCTCTATGCTTTATGGATGGTTAGAGAGTTTTTTTCTTAAGGTCTGAAAAAAAATTGCAATTTCCGAAGAAAAAGAAAACTCAAAAAAAATCGCATTTTTTTGAAAAAACGGAAAAAATCTTGCTGAATTTGAATATTTTCCGCCTATTTATATGGTGGTGAGGGAAAATAAAAATTAAGGTGGACAAAATGGCAGAGAAAGTTCAATCGCCTGACATGGCGGAAAAACTAAAAGCTCTTGAGGCTGCTAGGCTTCAGATTGAGAAGCAGTTCGGCTCAGGTTCTTTGATGAAACTCGGAGACCGCACCGACACTGCATCAATTGACGTGATTCCTTCAGGCTCGATTCTTCTTGACGAGGCTCTCGGAGTCGGCGGATATCCGCGCGGAAGAATTATCGAGATGTATGGTCCTGAAAGCTCTGGAAAAACAACACTCGCTTTGCATGCGATTGCAGAAGCCCAGAAATTGGGCGGAATAGCGGCTTTTGTTGATGCAGAACATGCCCTTGATCCGGTGTATGCAAAAAATCTTGGCGTTGACATCGACAATCTTTATGTTTCACAGCCAGACACAGGCGAGCAGGCTCTTGAGATTACCGAGCAGCTTGTCCGGTCCGGGGCTGTCGATATAATCGTTGTGGACTCGGTTGCGGCCCTTACTCCCCAGAAAGAGATCGAGGGCGATATGGGCGACTCTATGATGGGACTTCAGGCTCGTCTTATGAGCCAGGCCCTGCGAAAATTGACTGCAATCGTCGGAAAGTCAAAGTGCATTATTGTGTTTATCAATCAGATCCGCATGAAAATTGGCATTATGTTCGGAAATCCAGAGACAACAACCGGAGGAAACGCCCTGAAATTCTATTCTTCAGTCCGTCTTGAGATCCGGAGAATAGAATCTATTGACGGAAAAGGCGACGAGGATGCGATCGGAAACCGGGTGCGTGTGAAAATAGTGAAAAACAAAGTTGCGCCTCCGTTCAGAAAAGTTGAGCTTGACATTTACTTTGGAAAAGGTGTCTCTGCTGTGGCGTCTCTTTTGGATTCGGCTGTTAAGCACGGTTTTATTGACAAGCGCGGTGCTTGGTATACACGCGGAGAAGAAAAAGTCGGACAGGGAAAAGAAAACGCTATAAAATTCCTGACCGAAAACGCAGACTATGCGAAGCAGCTTGAGTCTCAGATTCGAAGCGACCTTTTTCCAGGCCAGATTTTAAGGACGCGTGAGGGAGTCGCTGTTTATCCTGAGCAGGAGAAAGCTGTTCTCGAAGCAAAAAAGGCTAAGGAAAAGGCTGAAAAAGAAGCTAAGAAGGCGGCTGAAAAAGAGGCTGCGGAAAAAGCTCCGAAACTTGACATTGGAGCTGAGCCGGCTTCTCCGAACGCAAGCGACGCCCTTTTCTAATATTTTGATTTTAGAAAAATGACGTTTGCGGTTTTAGGGCTTGGCTCGAACAAAAGCTGGGGCGGTCATGAGCCGCTTGAGCTTTTGGCTTTTGCTTGCTCCAGACTAAAGAATTTTTTTGTCTCAAACTTTTCAGTCTCTTGCGTCTATCTTTCAAAGGCAATGTATGTTGAGAATCAATCGGATTTTCATAATATGTGTGTCTCAGGATTCACTGATTTTTCTGCTGCTGAACTTTTGCAGAAAATCCATGAAACTGAAGCGGCACTTGGGCGCGATCGGAAAAAAGAAATCAGAAATGGACCTCGCTCGATAGATATTGACATCGAGCTTTACGGAAATGAGCGGATTGATTTTTATGATTCTGACGATAATATGAAAAATCTTCAAATTCCGCATCCGAGGCTTCATGAGAGGACTTTTGTCTTGCTTCCGCTTCTTGATATTCTGCCTGAAGATTCCGATATTTTAGATAAGGTCCAGGTCCTTGAATGGCTTTCGGAAATCAGCGAGAAAAACGGATGTGAGAAGTGCGGGATTGTAAAAAAGCTGGTTGATTCAGCTGATTTTAAGGCAATTGTAAAAAAAACGGGAGAAAATGATGGCAGACTTGCTGGTTCAGGCAGCTTCGGTTCAGCAGACCTTGGTTTTGGAAAAGCCTGAGAATACCGAAAAGAAAGAGAAGCGCCGGTATACGGCAGGCCAGTTCGAAGGCCCCCTTGATTTGCTTTGGACGCTTATCAGGGATAATAAAATCAATATCTATGATATTCCTATCTCAACGATAACAGAACAGTTTTTGGAATATCTTGATTACACCGCATCTTTTGAGCTTAGCGACTTGTCTGAGTTTTACAGCATGGCTGCGCGTCTGATTTACATCAAATCAAAGATGATGCTTCCGTCAGATGTGAAAGTTGATGATGATTTGGATTTTGACGATCCTCGCGAAGAGCTTGTCGATACATTGATTGAATATCAGAAATTCAAGAAGCTGTCTTTACTTATCGAGGAAAAGCAGGATGAAAGCGAATGGACTTTTGAGCGAAAAAAAATTCAGAGAATCCTTCCGTTTGAAGAGGAAGATTTATGGCAAAAAGTTGACACTTGGGATTTGCTTGAGCAGATGCAGAAAATGTTCAAGAATCTTGTAAGCCAGTATTCAGACGAGAAAATTCTTGATATGTACGAGGAAATTTCTGTCAATGAAAAACTGACTTTGATGAATGAGCTGATTGAAGAAAAAGGCGAGTGTATGTTCACGGATTTGATTGTGAGAAAAGGAAATCTTCTTGATGTGATTTGCGCTTTCATGGCTTTGCTTGAGGCTGTAAAATTCAAGAGAGCCTGCATCTATCAAAACCGTATGTTCGGAGACATAAAAATAACTGGATATACAACCGCTTAATCTTAAAAATAATAACGGGAAAAATTATAAAAAATGGACGTGAATTTAGAGAAGGAAGCTGGGCTTGTCGAGGCTGTTTTATTCCTGGAAAGCCAGCCTTTAACAGCAGAATCTATTGCCGGAATCACACAGCTTGCGGAGGATGTTGTTGAAAACTGTATTGAGATTTTGAAGGAAAAATATACTGCTGACAATTGCGGCGTTGAAATTTCTGTAATAACCGGCGGATATATTTTGACCCCGAAAAAAGAATATTGGGACACGATAAAAGAGCGCTACGGAAGTAAAAATGATGGAAAATTGTCAAAGTCCGCGCTGGAAGTCCTTTCGATTATTGCTTATAAGCAGCCGATTACGCGGGCGGAAATCGAAAATCTCCGTGGAGTTTCTCCTGACAATATGCTTCGGATTTTGATCGACCGGCAGCTTGTAAAGGAAGTCGGGAGAAGAGATTCTCCTGGCCGCCCTGTTGAATTTGGAACGACGAAAGAATTCCTGAAGTTTTTCAGATTGAATTCTATCGCAGAATTGCCTAAACTTGATGAAAAAGAAGAGGAGAGATTTGTCCTTGCCCGCTAATAATTCTAATTCAGAAAATATCCGGCTTCAGGCTTTCCTTGCTCATTGCGGAGTTGCAAGCCGAAGAGCGTCGGAAAAAATAATTGAAGAAGGTCGTGTGAGTGTAAACGGCGTTGTCGTCACGGAACTTGGAACAAAAATTTCTCCGGATGACAAAGTTTTGGTCGACGGAAAAGAAGTTCATCTTGAAGAGTCAAAACGCTATGTGCTTTTGAACAAGCCTTTGGGATATGTCTGCTCGCAGTCAGACGAGAAAGGCAGGCCAATCGCTGTCGATTTGCTGAAAAGCAAATATGAAGAGCGCCTTTACAATGTCGGCCGTCTTGATATGTTCAGCCATGGCGCGATTATTTTTACAAATGACGGAGAATTCGCCGCAAAATTAAGCCATCCGAGCGCTGAAATTGAAAAAGAATATCTCGTTGAGACAAGTTTCCCGCTTCCTCGCTATCTTGCGGAGGATTTTAGGCGCGGAATCAGAATCGACAACGTTTTTTACAAGGCAAAAGATGCTCAAGAGCTGAATTCGCATAAGATGAGAATTGTTCTTGTTGAAGGCAAAAACAGGGAAATAAGGCGCGTTTTTGAAAGCCGCGAGGCGACAATAAAAAATCTCAAACGTGTGAGAATCGGTTGTGTGGAGCTTGGAGATTTGCAGCCAGGTGAAAGCCGAAATTTGACAAATTCTGAGATAAGCGGTCTTTTAAAGCTTTGCAAAAATTAAGACAAAATCAATCTAAAGAAGGAATATTATGATAATTGCAATGGACGGTCCTGCCGGAACAGGAAAATCAACAATCGCATCATTAATCGCAAAAAAGCTCAATGTGACGTATTTGAATAGCGGAAGTTTTTATCGCGCGTTGACAATGGCTTTGAACTCTTCGGAGATCGATATTTCCGACGTGGAAAAAGTTATTGATTTCTGCAAAAAACAGTCTCTTGATTACAAAAAATCCCATCTGATTCTAAACGGAAAAGATGTTGAGCCGCATCTTCATGATGATG
>CAVDRA010000030.1:0-11672 GCA_963611155.1 bacterium
GCTGTAAAAAAGGAAGATCGACAATCTTGAAAGGTTTTCCGGCTTTTTCATAGGCGTTCATAAAAGGCAAGCGGCTTTTTCCTGCCGCGACAAAGACGCAAACTGAACCGGCTTTTTCTTTTTGAAATTTTGATATTGCGTTTACAATCGGAGTGCAGTCGCGCTCATAGGCAAAAAAAGAAATTTTGAAATTAGGAAGGCTTATTTTTTCAGTCAGCTTTTTATCAGTCAGCCTTTTTTCTTCGCTAAAAATTAGCCCGCCGGTTTTTTTCGTGAATCCTGGCATAAAAAAAATTTTCTTGACGTATGTTTTTCTCGTCCCGCTTCTTAAAAGATGAAACTCGTCAGCGTATTCTTCGGCTGTCAGATAATCGATATTTATAATTTGAACTTCCTGATCGAATTCACTCGAAAAAAGAATATCTTCAAGCCATTCTGGACGCCCGCACTGAAAACATTCAAGGATAATTTGATTGTCATGCGAAATTTTCTCAGCCTCGTTTTTTTCTTCGATTTTTAAAAGATCGAGATTCCAGTCAACGATTTTCCAGTTTGAGATTTTTGCGTTTTTATTTTTGTAGGAAAAATTTTGTATTTTTTTTGATTTTTCGACAGAAGAAGCCATCGCAGAAAAACTTTCGAGATTGCTGACCGCCAAAGTCAAATTAAGTTCCGGCCGCAAGTCGCATAAAGCTTTCGCAAGGCGGTAGACAACGCCAATATCGCCAAAATTATCGACAACTTTGCATAAAATCAGAATATTTTGCTTGTTCAAAGTTTTACTCCAATGCAGATAGTCGGAATGATTTGGAGTGAGTCTCCAATATTTATTTCCGTGATTTTGTTTTTCTGAATCTTGCTCTCAAAAAATCCGTCATTAAAACCGTCAATATTGAAATCAAAAACGCCAGCTGTGAAAATTTCAAAATGATGAAAAGGCTGAAACGAGACGGAAAATCTTGCTTCTGGAACAAAACTGAATTTTTCGCCGCCGTTTCTTTTCTCTTCGTTGAAAATCCAGATACAGCGGCCGAAAATTTCTGAATTTAACATAATGTTTCCATAAAGATAATTTTGATGCCCAATCCCTGGCGCAATGCTGAGAAAGTCTCTGAAGTGTCCTGCTTTTTGCGAGAAGAGAGAGTTTCCATAAATTTTTTTTGTGCCGAAACTTGCGCCGAAATTAAGTTTCTGGTCAATGTCCATGCTGAATTCTGGCTTAAATCTGAAAACGTCCTCTTGTTTAAGCGAGGCGGATTCAACTTTTTGTTTAAGGGCTTTCCCCTTGATTTTTGAGGCTTCAAGACCGTAGTTTGTGTTCAGTATTTTTCCTGCCTTGAATGTGAGCGCACTGGAGCTTCGTGGATACAAATTCTGCTTTTCTTCTGTGAAAGTCAAATGTCCTTGAGCGTCGTAATTCTCAATTTTTGCGGAAATTTTTGTTGGAATTAAGCTCGGCTTGTAAAGGACAATTTCAAAATCTTCGTTTATAGGAAATCCGACTGCAGTTTTTTTTGCAGGAAGCGGCATTGCCGCAATCGGAACTTTTATGTCTTTGTACTTCGGAATTCCGTCGATAATACGGGCGAGAAGTTTTCCTTCATCGTCAAAAACAGCACATTCATAATATCCTTCTAGAACAATCTGAACGCTTCCAAGATTTGAGTAAGCGCTTTTTTCGTCGAGAGAAAGAATCCATGAAAGATAAGTTTCGCTCGCGTGCATATCAACAAAAGCGTTTTTCACGTAGTCGATAAGACCTTCCGTCTGATAGTTTATTTTGTTGCTGATATTTTTGAAAAGATTTTGTTTTTGGCTTTGAACTTGCTCGTTTATTTTTTCTGATGACGGCGGAAAAACTTTCCACATTAATTTTTCAGCGGTGCTTCGGAGCTTGAATTTGCCGTTGTAATAAGAATTCACGTCCGGATAAATTCCTGTAAGAACCCGGGAAATTTGCGATGGAACGAAAGTTCCGTTTTTGAACGGGCAATAATCGCGGAGAAGAAATTTTGAGAAAATTTCGTTCATCTTTGGATAGTAATCTTCATCGAAAACTTTTTTGTCGCAAGTCCAGCGATTTACAAGAGTGAGCGTTTTTCCGTATTTTCCGAATTTCCAGTTGTTTCTGTTTGGCGGAACGGTCGGAACTATATCTTCTCCGTTAACAATATTCCAGATGAAATTATATTTCGGAGCGGAAATATCGTTTTCCTGGCTAACATTTGGAGCCGCAAAAGTGTAATCGAAGATTTTTGAAGTGTCGAAAATTTTTTCATTTGCGAGCGTCGCTCCCAGGAGATTTGCAATTGCGGCACCACGGCTGTGACCGGTGATTAAAAAGCTTGTTTCGTCCGGGTCGAGTTTTTGTTTTAAAAGATAATAGACCAGCGCATTGTGAACTTGCTGCATGGTCTTGTAGAAACCTTCGTGAATAATTGAGTTTTGCCTTGTGGAATCGCTGATTGCAAGATTTGAAATCCATTCGTTCGCGTTTAATGGGGTTCCGCGGATTACAACAAAAACGAGATTTTTGATTTTGCTGTCAGAGGATGGGGTTAACTTTTTTGAAGCAAAACTGAACGCAGCTTGATTGTCACCGAGCGTTGGAGTTGAATAATCCAAATCGTAATGAAATTCCATCTCATCTTCTTTGATTCCAAGCGTCTTGTAGCCTGCGCTTATTAAATTTGAGTTTGGAAAATCTTTAATGTCAGTGTAAGAAATTGTCGCCAGGACGGCGGCAATCCGCGCGATTTTGTGATTGTATGAAAAAGCCGAGCCGATTGAAAACCAGTCGTCGCTCCATTCACATTCGACGTTTACAGGATTTTCAGCTTCAGTAACGAGACCTTTTGTCAAAAACTCAAGATTCTCGCAAAAGGCAGCAAAACCGTAGAAAAGCAGCACGGCAGAAACAAAAATTTTTTTCATTTTTTTGAAGGCTTATAATCTTATAAAGTCGAGCTTCTTGTGCTGGCTGAGGCTTCGTTTTGAATAGCTCTGCCAGACGAGCTCCTTTCGGTGATTCTGTCTGTTTCTCCTGAATCATCAGTTCCGTCAAGAACGGTTTTCAGTTTTTTGTAGTCTCCGTTTCTGTAAACTGTGATTGTGACTGTGTCGCCAGGGCGTTTTGCCTCGAGCGCGCTCGTGTAGTCAGCATAAGTCCGCACAGAAATATTGTCGATTTGCGTGATTATATCGCCGCCAAGATAAATTGTTGTCGGATTGAAACGGCTTCCGTACTGAACTTGCTCGGTTCCTCCATGAATGCCAGCAGAATCTGCTCCAGAGCCTTTTTCAACTTGGCTTACGAGAATTCCATAATTAATTTTCAGTCCTGCGTATCTTGCAATCGATGAAGTCATTTGAATTGGTCTGATTTTCAAAACTCCGCGCCGGACTTTCTTGTATTTTATCAAGTCTTCAACAACACGCCGTGCAGTGCTCACCGGAACTGCGAATCCTACTCCAGCCGAGCTTCCAGAATTTGAGATTATCATCGTGTTAATTCCGACCATTTTTCCGTGGGTGTCCAAAAGCGGTCCTCCAGAATTTCCCGGATTTATCGCGGCGTCCGTCTGAATCATATTTCTGATAATAACATTCGTGCTTTCCTGAATCGGTCTTCCTAGTCCAGAAATGATTCCAGTTGTCATTGTGCGCTCAAGGGCGAACGGATTTCCAATCGCTATTACTTTCTGCCCGACTTTCAGCTTTTCGCTGTCGCCAAAATCAATTGTCTTAAGTTGAATATTGTCTGGCGGATCAAATTTTATAACTGCGATGTCGCTTTCAACGTCTTTTCCGATGACTGTTCCCTCGTAGCTCGATCCGTCGGCAAGCGAGATGTTGATTTTGCTCGCGTTTGAAATAACGTGAACATTTGTGACAACATAGCCCCTTTTGTCGATTATTGAACCTGAGCCTGAGCCTCCATCTTGCACGACCGGCTCCAAAAACCAGTTTACGCCCATCACTTGCGTTGTGATATTCACAACGGCTTCATTGCATTTTTCGTAAACTGAAATATTCTGCTGCTCGTCCTGTGTATAAATCGAGTCGAAATTCTGGTTTTGAACTTTAGAAGCGACAGTGTAGGCGTTTTCCTCAAAAATTTTCTCGTCAAATTTTTTTGCGTCCGAAGCCGCTCCGGAAATATTTTCAAAATTGCTTTCCGCTAAATCGCCTTTTCCGCCGTTTTTTTTCTCAGTTTCTCCGGAAATCTCAATCTGAGTGTCATGTTTCGTTTCCTTTTCGGTTTTTTCCAAAAAAACAAAAGCAACCGCCGCAAGCGCAATTCCCGCCACAAGTCCGTAAAAAGCGGATTTAATAAGCTGTATTCTCGAATAAAGTTTCATGCTGTAATTATAAAGAATTTCCTTTGCCATATAAAGATTTGTGAAAAAATCGCAAAACATCACAAAACAAAAATTTTGACGGAGATATTCTTGAGCATTCAATATTCTTATTTCCGCGCCAAATGTTAAAAAACAAGCCCGCCGTTCCACGGTTCCGCCATTCTGCTTCATGGCTTTTTATGATTCCGTTTCTGCTTGGAAAACTTCAAAAAATCAGTTTTTTGCACTTTTAAGAAAAATAAAAAGCCACGCTTCGCGCCGTTCCACGTCGGCGTAGCATTTTCTCCCGGCGATTTGCTTTTTTTCACATCGCTTATCATATTTTGCTGTTTATCTTCCCTATTTGCTTTCCTTCATTTCAACATAAAAAGTCTGGCTCAAGGATTTTTTTACATTGATTTCAAAAAAAATTGTTTCAAAACCTTTTTTCTCGAGTTTCAGAGAGTAAATTCCTTCGCGCAGATTTTTGATTTTAAGCTCGGTTTTTCCTTGAAGCTCACTGTTCAAAAAAACGTAAGCGCCTGGCACGTTGCATCTGATTATGATTTCAGTTTTTCCTTCTTCAATCTGTGTGTTCTGCTCGCTGAAAAGCTCCTTGCTGAAAGCTGGCTGAACAGCAAAAAAAAGCAAAATGCCCATAAAAAAGCCAGAAAAAGATTTTATTTTCATACGGAAAAAATTATCTTGAATTTACCTCTCTGTCAAATTTTTCAAACCAGCCGTGCTCAAGAAAACTGTAATATGCGTTCCTCGTCACGATTATGTGGTCTAGAAGGGCGATTCCAAGAATTTGCGCCGCCGCGTAAAGCTTTTTAGTTGTCTCAATGTCGTCGGTTGACGGATTCGGATTTCCTCCCGGATGATTGTGGCTCAAAACAACTGCCGAGGCTCTCTCCTTTACTGCTTCCGCAAAAACCTCGCTTGTGCGCATAACCGCCATATTTCCGCTTCCTGTGCAAATCACTCTGATTGAAAGGATTTCTCTCGCACCATTCAGCGTTACGCAAACAAAATGCTCGGTTGGCTGAATAGCGTAATTTTGAATGTAAGGAATCACATCCTTTGGCTCTGAAAGAGCGCCCTGTGGATTGCGGTTTTGCCTTCGCCCTAGCTCTAGTGCGGCGGCAATCGCCAAAGCTCTTGTCTTTCCGACACCGTTAATTTTTGTCAGGTTTTCAATGAGATTGTCATAATTTGACCTCATCAAAACCTCAAGCGCTTTTACAGAAAGCTGCTCGACTGGCGTTTTGCTCGTCCCGTGCCCCAAAATCAGCATTATAAGCTCCTCGTCGCTCGGATACGACAAGCCATGTTCAAGAGTCAGTTCTCTGATTTCAATTTTTTGTTTATACATAAAGTTCCTCAAGATTTCTCTTGATATATATGTGAAAAAAAAATCATTTTTGAGCAGGATTTTTAGATGAAATTTCAAAAAAATCATATTTTTTCCGATAATTTCAATATGAATAAAAATTCTTCAGCTGTTTTTGCTCAAAGTCCGAAAATTCAGGATAAAAATAAAAAGTTCAAAACTGAAAAAAGAATTACAAATTTTCTGATTTTTCTGATTACCGCTCTTTTTTTCGCTTTTCTGCTTTTTGAATTTTCTGCCTGTGTTTCAACGCGCGCTGAAAAAAAATGTTCGCGCGAGCTTTTAGGCATCGGAATAAAAAGCGAAAGTCAGCTCGCCGATTTTTTCCTTTCACATAATCCTGATTTTGACAAAGCGCGGATAACTCAGATGGCTGAGTTTTATATTTCTGAAAGCGAGATGGAAAATATAAATTCGGATGTGGCGTTTGTTCAGATGTGCCTTGAGACAGGTTTTTTGCAATTTGGAAATCTTGTAACGCCTGAAATGAACAATTTTTGCGGGCTTGGCTCAATCGGGCCCGAAAATCCAGGCGAGGTTTTTCCAGATGAAAAGACTGGAATCCGTGCGCATATTCAGCATTTGCAAGCTTATGCGACTTTTGCTGATGTCGCTTTGAATAATCCGCTTGTTGATCCGCGCTATAGTTGGCCCCACAGAACCAAAAACGCAAAAACCGTATTCGACTTGGCAGGAAACTGGGCTGCAGACAAGGAATACGGCATAAAGCTTGATAAATTGCTTTCTGAACTGGAAAAATTTTAACTCTGCGCTTTTTTACGGCGCCTTTTTGTTTTTTCTAGTTGAAAATCGTTGTTCCGACGTAGTTTTTGCCCTCGAGAATTGCTCTGATGTTCTCGAGGTTTTTTCCGCCGGCGCAGATTACTTTCAATTTCATTTGCTGCGCTTTTTTTGAAGCGATTGGGTCAAACGGGCAGTTTTTTCCTGGAGTCCATTCGTCGCCTACAATTTTTCTAAAGTCTGTCCACGAAATTTCGTCAATTGGCTTTGCATCCGGATTTTTTCTCGGATCATCGGTGTAGACTTTTTCAATGTTTGAAAGATTCACAACTGTGTCTGCCCCGAATTTTTGAGCAAGAAGAACCGCATCATTGTCCGTTGAAAATCCTGGCTTCCAGCCTGCCGCCAGAAGAATTTTTCCTGTAAAATCTTTTGCCGCAGTCGGATCTGTAACGACGGCTTCCTTGCACAAGTCTCCGAAACTTGCCTTTACAAACTGCGCATTAAGCCGTGTTGCCATAATTCCAATCCAGTCAGCGGCATCGGTTCCTTCGTCTGGCGAAAATTGAGCCACTTCTCTGAACGCTTTCTGATAGATTCTTGCGGGACCGCCGCCTCCGACAACAAAAATAAGTTTTTCATCAGGATTTTTTGAGAGATAATCGCAAATCATCGAGACGAATTTTTTCACAAATTCAACATCCGGACCTTCCGGAGCTACAATCGAGCCTCCGACCGAAAGAACTTTTACAGACATATTTTCCTCCAAAGTTTTATTTTCAAATTTTTTAATAAATTCCAAGAACTACAGGATCGTTCCAAAGCGAGCTGTAGTTGACTTTCCCTTCGCTAGATTCTTCCCAAATCGACTGGAGAGCGTATGTTTTCGGTCTGTAGACGATTTTGCTGTTGTCAGAAATTGTCCGTTTAAGATCGTTCCAGCCTCGGGAAAAGGCGATATGCTGCCCGTCAAGATTTCCAAAGTAAAATTCCTTTGCATCTTGCACCGGTTTGAAGGTTTTGTAGTTCATTCCCATTGCGAGCGCGATGTCAGATGGAATCCAGCCGAATTCTTCAAGGTAAAATTCAGTCCACCAATGGTTTTTTGCCTGCAAATCAAAATCAACGAGAATTCCGCTCATTGTAGCCGCAGGAATTTCAGCCGCGCGCAAAAGTGTAGTGTAGAAAACCGCAAAGTCATAAGCATCTCCATTTTTGATTTTCAGCAAATCTAAGGCAGAAGCGTCTGGTTTTCTTGTTTTTTCAAGAATCGTGTAATTTTCAAGAATGTAATTATAAATCAGCTTTGCTTTTAAAAGCGGATTTTTTTCTTTTCCGGTGATTTTTTGCGCAAGAGACACAATTTTCTCGTTTTCGCATTGAATCAGCGCGTCTTGCGAAGTGAAAGTTTTGTAAAGAATCCGTTCTTTGTTGTAAGTTTTCACTGATTTCGGATCAATATTTGTGTTTACGGCGTAAGAAGAAATAATGTAATTTTGCTTGTAGCGCCGTTTGCTCTGCGAATTTCTAGCTTGTTTGTTGAGCTCAAATCTGTAGACAACGGTTTTCTTGAAGTCTTCGAGAACTGGTTCTGGAGAACATTCCGTCATTTCCGCCAAAGGCTGGAATGCGCTTGTTTCAGGGCGAGGCATTCTGAGAGTTATGTTTGTGCTGTTTTTTGAGTCGGCATTTTCAATATCTGCGTAAACTTCAACGAGATATGTTTTCCGCTCGCTGAAGTTTTTCTGCTCCGGGGAAACTGAAAGTTTTATTTCGTAGCCGTTGCTGTTTTCATTTCCTTTTTTTATGAAAACTTGGCCGGAGGCCGCTCCGTCTGGAACTCTAACGCGAATTTCGGAATTGCTCCAATATTCGTAGTCAAAATCATCAGGATTCGCTGCGATAAATTCGGTTTCAAGCTCGCCTGTCTTGTCGCCGGCAGACTGCTGCTTTACTTTTGCATCGTCCCTGTTTGCCGAAAACACAACTTGATTTTTTCCCCTTGTGTTTCCAAAATTCGCGCCCTTTATTGAAATAAGAGTTCCGTAACCGCAGACAGACGGCTCAATTGAAGAAATTACGGTCTGAACAGAATTCGTCTTTTCACTGACTGTGACAGGAATTCCAGTTTCATTTGCGAAAAAACTTGGTTTTGATTTTCCAGCTGATGTTTTTACGATTAAAAGGCCATCCTGAACATTTGACGGAATTACCAGCCTGATTTCGCTGTCGCTCCATGAAAGGTAGCCTGAAGCCGTTACTCTGCTTCCGCCGATTTCGACAAAGCCGGTTCCTCGCCGATCTCCAAAATTGCTTCCTTTTATTATCATTGTGTCGCCTGGAGCGCCGACCGCAGGAACTGCGATTTGAATAAAAGGAATTTTATGAATTTTTATTGTTGCGAATGAGATTATAAAAAGCGCGGTTGCAATCAATATAACTAAAATCGCAAACCGCACCGAAGAATACTTTCTAAAGAGAATTGAAATTGATTTTTTTAGATTCAAAACCGGCTTCCAGCAAAAAAAATTAGATGAACGAAGCAAGACAATTTTTATGAGAAAAAAAGTCTTGCGTTATTGTTCTTCCAAATTATTGCCGATTTCTCCGAATTTTG
The DNA here is from genome assembly GCA_963611155.1 of bacterium. Classification (GTDB taxonomy): domain Bacteria; phylum Spirochaetota; class Spirochaetia; order Treponematales; family Treponemataceae; genus Treponema_D. The sequence goes on from CAVDRA010000030.1 coordinate 9,092, forward strand.
GAACAGATATTCTTATTTGAGATGAAGAAAAATTCGGCATAAACGGATCAACCGACGGAAGATTGAAATTCCGCACGCTGTTTCCGCCGGAGACCAAAGCCGAAGCCCGCACAGTTTTCTGCTCCGCTTGAAATTGGTTCTGCGGCTCTTGGGATTTGCTCTTGCTGCCTTTTTCGGTGGGCGTTATATCTTCGACAGATTTTGTTGCTGAGGCGGCTTTGTTTTCCGATGACAAGGCGAGTTTTGAAGAAAGATTTTGTGTCTTGAAATTTCCGTCGATAACAAGCTGTTTTTCGGAAATCGGCGCAATTTCATTTGACTTCTTGATTTCAATAGCCGCAACTTCGCTTGTTTTTGCGAGAGAGATTCCTCTGTTGTAGACTGGAATAAAAACAAAAGCGAAAACTGCCGCCGCCGCCGCAAAGCTTGCCGTGTATTTTGCAATCGGCGCAATAAGCGAATGTTTTGTTTCTGCAAATTTTAGCGTTTTGCTGTAATTCATTTTCGTTTTTAGCCGCTCAAAGCTTTTGTCAGCAAAAATTTTGTCAACGGATTTTGATTTTGCGTCTTCCTGAAAAAAATTATGGATAGAACGCATTTTTTCAAGCTCTGCCTTCGCATTTTCATTGCGCGAAATCTCGTCTTCATAACGGGAAATAAAATTTTCAGGCATTTCGCCGTCAATGTAAACAGAATGTAAATCTTTTTCAGGAGATGTAGACATCATCGGCCTCCAGTAGTTTTTCAAGCTGTTCACGCGCCCGGAACATACGGATTTTTACGTTTCCTTCTGTGATTCCAAGCACTTTTCCAATCTCTTTGTAGTTTAAATCTCCGTATTCGCGCAAAATAAGCACTTCACGGAGACTTTTTGGAAGTTTATTCAGGGCTTCAAGCGCGATTCGCTTCGCATCTTCTTTCAAGAGATTCGTGTCCGCGCTTTCAGAAGTTTTTTTGCTTTCATAAAGAGCCTTGTGATAAGCCTTTGCCTCGCGTGTTTTCCGTTTCGCATAATTTAGGCTTGCGTTTTTCACGACGCGTATAAGCCAGAATTTGGCATCTTCCAAACTTGGAAAGACCATCTGCTTCTCGCTGGCTTTTATATACGAATCGTGAACAAGGTCTTCTGCAGCTTCTTCATCATTTATAACGCGCCACGCAACTTTGTAAAGAAGCGTAAAAGTCGAGTCGTAAATTGTTCTGAAGTCAGCCGGATTTGCTGCATTATAATTTTTGTCATTAACTACCGGCATAAATATCCTTCCTCATACATATAAACTTTGCATATAACAAAAAGTTACAAGAATAAAAAACGTCCTGGATTTTTTATTCTAACGGGAATTCTTAAACAGAAACGTGAAGCAAGATAAAAAATCTCTTTTTGCGTGTGTTCACGTTCTGTGTAAGATTTTTTAAATATAATAAAGCGAAAAATGATTAATATTTTGGGCGTTCCCCGTCATTTTAGCATTCGGAAAACACCGTTTTTGAAATTTTGTTCCCCTGTTCCGCCATCTGTGGCGGAAACGGTCTGCGGAAAAGCAATTGCTTCGGCGGAAAATGCCGGGGCGGGCTTTTCATGGTTGCATTCGCTTCGCGAACGGCTTCGCCGCCATTCCAATCCCTAACGCATTTTTTGCCGTCAGTTCCTTTTCCAGATTGCTCCGTTTGGAGTGTCTATAATCGTAATTCCGCGCGCAGAAAGCTCGTCTCTGATTTGGTCAGCTTTTGCAAAATCCTTAGCTTTTTTTGCTGCCGTTCGCTCTTCAACCAAAGCTGTAATTTCTGCGGCTTCATTGTCTCCTGCGTGGTCATTAGCCTTCGCTGAAACTTCAGTTTCTTTTGCTAAAGCGTCAAAAGCATTTTCAATCACCTTGAGCGAAAGAACTTTGTCCATTTTGAAAATATTTGATAGCGCATCGCCTGCTTTTCTGCCTTTGCCGTTCGATTCTTTTTGGAGCGCAGAAAGTGCGATTGGTGTAGCCAGATCATTTTCAAGTCCTTCGCGGAATCTTGTAAGGTTGTCGTTCGCTTCTGAATCAATTTTTGAAAGTTTTTCAGCGAAATTTTCTTTTGTTAAGCCAAGATTTTCTTCGCTATTTGCTTTTTGAATCAGTTTTGCGACTCTTGAGTTCAGGGCAGCCCTTCCGTTTTTTGCGCCGTCCATCGCGTCCCACGAAAAATAAATCTGCTTGCGGTAGTGTCCGCCCAGAAGGAAGAATCTGTAGTCGAGCGCGTCGTAACCTTTGTCCAAGAGGCTCTGCAGACGCAGAAAATTGCCCGAAGACTTCGACATCTTGTTTCCGCCTTCGATTACGAGGAATTCGTTGTGCAGCCAGTATTTTACCCACGGACCTTCAGCCCTTTCTTCAGCCGTAAAACTGCCTTCAGACTGCGCAATTTCGTTCGTGTGGTGAACCGGAATGTGGTCAACGCCGCCTGTGTGAATGTCGATGTGTTTTCCGAGGTATTTCATGCTCATCGCAGAACATTCGATGTGCCAGCCCGGATAGCCTCTTCCCCACGGACTGTCCCACGTCATCGCCTGGTTTTCAAACTTTGATTTTGTGAACCACAGTAC
>CAVDRA010000031.1:0-11647 GCA_963611155.1 bacterium
TATTACGCCTGAGACAATAGGAAACGAGAGGGTTTTTTTGATGAGCGAAGTGGCTGGAAAAAGCATGATCGTTGAAAAAGTCCAGAAATTTGACACGTCTTTGACAAAGAATTCTCCTGTTGTCGCTGAAATTGTCAAGAAAGTAAAAGATTTAGAGCATGACGGCTATCAGTTTGAAGGCGCAGACGCTAGTTTTGAGCTTTTGGTCAGAAAAACGATGGGAAAATACCAGCCGTTCTATAATCTTCATTATTACAAGACAAGCGGAGATTTTCCTCGCTTTGCCGATGATCAAAGCGCATTTGCGCAGCTGAAAATCGATGTTGACGGCAAAGTTGTTATTACGGCGGGTGACGGCGATGGTCCTGTTAACGCTCTTGACGAAGCGTTGAGAAAGGCGCTTGTTCTTTTTTATCCTAATATTTCGCAGGTTCATCTTACTGATTATAAAGTTCGCGTTCTTGACGGAAAAAGCGGAACTGCGAGCCGGGTTCGCGTTTTGATTGAATCAAGCGACAAAACGAATCATTGGGCAACAATGGGCGTTTCAAGCAACGTGATTGAGGCATCTTATCTTGCCCTTGCTGATTCTTTTGAATACAAGCTGATAAAAGATCTGGAAAGAAAGTTTGGAAAGGTCATTTAACGGTTCGTTATTAATTTGAAGTTCGCAAAAAAAATTGAATGCCGCAGGGACGGAATTATGGAAAAGGAAAGCAGGTTTGACGAGATAAAATTTCAGGCGATTGAGTATATTTACGATTCGATTTTCCGCGAGTTCGTTTACAAAAACCGTGAGAATATGGAGCCTTTTTATGAGCAGATTCGTGAAATGGCAGGCGAGTCTGGAGATTTTTTTGTAAGCTGGGCGAAAGGATTTGTCTCTCTTGCGGATTTTGATTTTGCAGAGGCGGAAAAACGCTATAATAGCGCTTTTAAAAATATTTCTGGCGCTGCGGACTATCTTCCTCATTTTTTGCAGCAGGCTTTTGCTCTTTTTATGTACAGCAAAAAAATTGATGAGGCGCTTGAATTTTGGAGTTACGGCGTTTCAAAGGGAATTTTTGCTGCTCCGACGGAAAAATTTCTTGCTTCATTCAATGAAAAAGAGCAATTTTGGGTTCAGTTTAGCCCGAAAATGTTCAGAAATTTGCAGCAGGCTGAGAAAATGGCGATTTCTGACTATCAGAAAAAATCTCAGGACGGAATTCAGTCGGCGGTGGATTCATGTGATTTTGAAAAATTCAAGAAAATCGCCGGGAAAACTGATTTTGACGCGTTGAAAATTGACGGCGCTTCTGTTTTGTACTATGCGATCCAGAAAAAAGGCGTCTTGAATGGCGGCGTTAAAAAATTTACAGAAAACCTTGTTCAAGCGCGCACAGACCAGCTTTTAAAGGAGATTGATCTTTCTGCATTGCCGGAAAATTTCAGAAGACAGCAGTATATGAATATTCTTCATCAAATTCGTCTGACTTTTGAAAAATCCGGACTTGCCGCGATTATTTTTACGGCGCAGAACGGAAATTCTGATAATCATGAAGAATTTGCCGGAAGACTAAAAAATATCGATAGGATAATCGAAATGGCGGCGGACAGAACTTCGGATGTTGACGCATTTGAAAAACACATAAACGGAAAAGTCGGAACAAACGCGCTTTTTCTTGCCGCCGAGCTTGACGATTTTCCCACAATCAGGCTTTTGATTGAGAAAGGAAGCGATGTTTGCAAAAAAATCGGGTACGCAGACTTTGGAATGAAATATGCGGATGGAAGCTCTGCTTCGACTGAAATTCCGAACTCTTTTATATACCGGCTTGTGAATTTTAAGTCATGGAACAGCTTGAAAAATTATCTTGAGCTGTATGCTGAAAAGAGCAGAAAAACGATGAAGGAAAAAAGCGAGAAATGCAATGTTACTCCGCTGGTGTATTTTATTTTGAATACAGTCTATCCTTCGGGAAGCAGGGATGAATTTGAGAAAAACAGAAAACTTTGCGATGATTTTTTGCCGCTTTTTATAAGCGCCGGCTCGTCTCTTGAGCAAAAAACGGCTTTCGGAAGCGCAAAGAAACTTCTGGGGATTAAATAACTTTGCAAAGCGGCAGGGGCTGTAAGGGCGGCGAAGCCGTTGCAAAGCGGGCGCAGCAAGCGGCGCAATGAAGCCGAAAGGCGGAACCCTGAAAGACCCGGTTTTTGCGGAGCAAAAAGCCGCCCTGAAAAAATCTTGCCGTGAGAAACTTTTATCAATATATTTTGTTTATAAGTTAAAAGAATTCGCGCTTAAAAAATTGCGGATTTTTACAGAGGAAAATTTTGAATCTTGATGAAATTGCTACGGAAGATGTTCCTGACACTGATAATCTTCCAAAAGTTATAACAAGCTCGATTGCTAACAATCCTGAAGATTTTTACAAAATGGCTTTTGAATTCCAGCAGATAATGATGGTTTATGAAAGCGCAATCAAGCAGATAGAGACGAAACTCGACATTTTGAATAAGGAGAATAAGGTTTCTGGCCGGAGAAGCACGATTGAGACTGTGAAATCGCGGATGAAATCGCCGCAGAGCATTGCCGGAAAATTGCAGAAGAAAAATCTTCCGATGACTTTTGAGGCGATGGTCGGAAATCTTGATGATATTGCCGGCGTTCGCGTGATTTGCCCTTATATTTCGGATATTTACACTGTCCGGGATTTGCTTTTGAAGCAGCCTGACATTACGCTGGTTCATGAAAAGGATTATATAAAGAATCCTAAGCCGTCTGGATACCGCAGCCTTCATATTGTGATTGAAATTCCTGTTTATCTTTCAGAGACGACACATAATGTGCATGTGGAAATTCAGATCCGCACAATCGCCATGGATTTTTGGGCTAGCCTTGAGCATGAGCTCCGTTATAAGACAACTACGAAAGTGCCTGAGAGCGTGCGGCGCGAGCTTTACCGTGTTGCAGAGACAATCGCAATGACAGATCGTGAAATGGAAGAGATTGCGATTGAGCTGCAGAACATGGAATAGCTTAAACACAGAAATAATGTGAAATTGAGTCCGGGAAAAATTAGAATTGTTTTTCCCGGATTTTTTTTCCCTCGATTGAATAAATCTGCACGGAGATTTTTCCGCCAGGCTGCGTTTCGATGATTCCGCAGGTTTTTCCGTCGTCGCATTTTGGAAGCGAGACTGAGCCCGGATTAAAATAAAAAAGACCGCCGTCTTCTTCCATTAAGGTTACGTGGGTGTGGCCTGAAACTACAAGCGTTCCGGCGGGAAGAAGCTTTGCAAGCTCTTCGTGCGAGTAGAGATGTCCGTGATGAACAAAAATTCTTCTTTCGTTATCTGTAAAGATTGACGTATAGGCGTTAAGGCATGGAAAAGACAGCATCATCTGGTCAACTTCTGAATCGCAGTTTCCGCGGACGCAGATTATTTTTTGCTTGTGATCGTTTAAGATCGAGGCTGTTTTTTTTGTATCCCAGCCGTCGGGAAGGGGATTTCTAGGACCGTGGTTCAAGTAGTCTCCGCAGAGAATGATTAAGCCGCATTCTTTTTCAAAATTTTTAAGCGCGGTTTCAAGGCTGAGCGCGCTTCCGTGAATGTCTGATATTACAAGATATTTCATTTTTTCATCTCCAAAAAATTTTCCTAAATTTACTACGAACTTTCTTCTGTAGCAACTGCGGGAAAATATTTTGACTTTGACCGGTTGACTTTTTTCGGGGGGGGTAGCATTTTTTAGCTTTATAAAATTTAACAGACCGCAATTTTTTCGGTCTGTTAAAAATTCGAGGAGTTAAGAAAAATGAAGTTAAAGAGATTTGGAGCAAGCCTTACTGCGGGAATCCTAATTGCGGTTTTCTGTACGTCTTGTGTTTCACAGACTAGAGTTAATTTTAGGACAGATGTTGAAGGCGCTGATGTTTATGTTGACGGGGAAAAAATTGGCACAACTCCGGTTCAGATGAAACTCAGCAATGCTGTCTGGAATGATCCTGACATTGTAATCAAAAAAGACGGATATAAGGATTTGTATGCAGGACTGAAAAAAGAGGCTAAAGGCGCGAATATTGTTTTAGGAGTGCTTCTTTGGTGGCCTTCTTTGCTTTGGTGCTATGGTCCGAAAAAGAATCAGAACTTCATGCTTGAGCCTTCTGCTTCAAACGCAACGGTTCAGCCCATCGTGAATGAGTAAAAAGCGGCATTTTTGCTTGGTTTTTCGTTTTTTTCTTTTTCTAATCTTTCCTTTTTTTCTGTTCTCCTGCGGAAATTTTGATTCTTTTTATGGAAAATGGGAAGATGAAAGCAAGATTCTTGAATTTGATGATGAGGGAGACTTTTGCCTTGAATTTAAGAATTCTCAGCTTGTAAAAGGATTCCGCGGAAAAATGTTTGTAAGGAAAAATATCGCCGTCCTGTTTTTTGAGGAATTCGAGAATTTTGACGGCAAATGGCTTTATACCGACGGAACTGATCTTGAAAATTACAAGGAAGTCCTGATTTTTTCTTTTGAAAACGGAAATCTTGTTACAGAAATAAAAGCGACCGGACAAAAATTTGTCTATTCGAGAATTGGCTCGGAAGAATAAATTTCTGGCGCTGGAAAATCTGAAAATTCTAATGTTATGGCCGGAATGTATTGCGTTTGCTTTCATTCCGGTCTTTTTTTCGCAGGCAGACGGGCCTGCGTTTTTTAGGCTTGATGTTGGGGGCAGTAAAAATGCTTCAAAAGCCGCTCATAGAGAACATGCCGGCAAATATGCCGGCAAAGTGTATGCGTCACTGCGTTTTTAAGAATTCGTTTTTTATTTTAATCTTCAAGTTTGTTGTAGAAATCACGGATTGCGTGCATTTTCTTTTTGGTTTCGTACATATTTTTGTCTGCCTGGGCAAGAAGCGTGCGCATTGTGCATTCTATGTAGTTGCCGGAAAAGTCGTAGCCATATGAAAAACTTATATCGATTTGCTTTGAAAATTTATTGAATCGCTCCATTTCCGCGTTTAGATTTCCAATTATGTCCTGAATGTCGTTTGCCTGCACGTTTTTAAGAACACAGATGAATTCGTCTCCGCCGTATCTTCCGACAAAGTGCTGCGGAGGAACTGATTTTCTCACAGTTGTGGCAAAGCTCAGAATCATTGCGTCTCCTGCCGCATGACCGAGAGTGTCGTTCACTCTTTTGAGATAGTTCAGATCGAGCATGATGAATCCTGTGTTTTTGTCGAGCGGAGTTGTGTCGTTTAAGATTTCCTCGCAGCGGCTTTTGTTCGGAAGTTTCGTGTGCTTGTCTGTAAAAGCCATTTTTCTGAATTTTATTCCGTCGATAGCCTGTTTTTCAAGAATTACGAAATTTGCGATGATTATTAGAATCAGGATAATCTCGAGAATGTTTTGTCTTGTGGAAAGTTTTTCAAATATGAGTTGACTTGCGAAATCGATGTTGTCTGTCATTGAAAAGAAAGTTTCGCTCATCTGCAGCAGAATTGAGCTTTCTTTGCCTGTCTCGCGGAAAATTTTTATCTGGTTTTTTAAAATTTGCCAGTATTCAAGCGTGTGCTGGATATTCACCTGAAAAACGCGGCCTTTTATCTTCATCAGGTTGTAGACTCTGTCTCCGTCCTCGAGACATTCAAAAATCGAGTTGATTTTTGTGATTAAAGGGTCGCTTTTGTATTCGGCAAGCTCTAGCTTTACTAGCTGCTGGCTCCCGCTTCTGATTGAGCCGACGTAATTTATGACTTTTGTGCATTCTTTCATTGCGCTTACATTTGCAAACTGAAAAATAATGAAAACAACGAGCGATAAAATCAGAGAGACCTGCACGATTTGGATTTTTCGGACTTTGAATTTTCTTTTGTATGTCGCCATAAAATATGCCTGGCTTTATATGCGGGCAAGCAAAATTGGATGTCCGCATATTTTTCTGGCCGTTTTTTTTTCGCAAAGATTTCGCATTAAGACGCCAGGCTGACAGTGGAAGATAGATTTTCTGCAAGCATATGTGAAAACCCGGCGTCGAATAAAAATATTTTTTTTGACTTTACATTCTGTCGAGAAACGGAACTAGAACGAGTTCCATCGCTTCTTTGAGAATTTGTAAAGTCGCTTTTGCAAGCTCGAGGCGCGCTGATTTTAGCTCAGAGGATTCCGCGCTCATAATCGGGCAGTTCTGGTAGAACTTTGAGAAAAGCTTTGCAGTTTCGTAAATATAGCCTGTCATTACTGAAGGGTCTTTGTTTTCGGCTGATTTTTGAACTGTCGCCGGATATTCTCCAAGATATTTTACGAGCTCCCATTCTTCTGCGGCTTTCAAAAGTTTTGCCGCATCTTCAGGGGAAGAAGGATTTGCGCCCTCAGTTTCGGCTTTTCTTAAAATTGACGAGATTCTAGCTCCCATATACTGAAGATAAGGGCCTGTGTTTCCGTTAAAACTAAGGCTTTCTGCCGGGTTAAAAATCATGTCCTTTACAGGAGAAACCTGCAGAAGATAATAGTGAAGCGCTGAAAGCGCAACCTTCTCTGCGACATCATCCGCATTTCCTACGTCATCCTCGCGGCCTCGTTCCTGAATCGCCTTAAGAGCGTCAGCATGAAGAGAATCAATCAGGTCGTCAGCATCAACAACTGTTCCTTCCCGGCTTTTCATTCTTCCGTTCGGAAGATTCACCAGACCATAGCTCAAATGATAAAGTTTTTTAGCCCAGTCAAATCCGAGTTTTTTCAGAATGTAGAACAAGACTTTGAAATGGAAAATCTGCTCGGAAGCGACAACATAAATAAGCTCGTTGAACGGCCAGTCGTTATGCCGGTAAATAGCTGTTCCAATATCCTGGGTGATGTAAACTGAAGTTCCGTCTTTTCTAAGAAGAACTTTTTCATGGTCTTCGCCGTCTTTTCCCTTTCCGACAGCTTCTGTAACGTCAACGCGGACAGAGCCGTCCTCTGCCTTGAAGAACACGCCTTTTTCCAGACCTTTGAGAATTTCGTCCTTTCCTTTCAGATAAGTTTCGCTTTCATAATAATATTTGTCGAATTCAACTCCTGTGCGCGCGTAAGTTTCCTTTAATCCGTCAATCGTCCAGTCGTTCATCATTTTCCAGAGCTTGTGAGTTTCTTCGTCGCCATGTTCCCATTTTATGAGCATCTCTTCGGCCTGCTGCATTGCTTCTGGATGAGATGGAACACCGTTTGCTTCGTCTCCTTTTAGATATTTGTCAAATTCAACGTAGCATTGTCCTACAAAATGGTCGCCTTTTATTCCAAGCTTTTCTGGAGTGTCGCCATTTTTCTCGTGAAAAAGCTTGTATGCGAGCATTGATTTGCAGATATGAATTCCGCGGTTGTTAATCAAGTCAACCTTGAATACTTCTGCTCCGGCTTTTTTAAGAATTCTTGAGACTGATTCTCCGAGCGCGTCATTTCTTAGGTGTCCAAGATGAAGCGGTTTGTTTGTGTTAGGCGCGGAGAATTCAATCATGATTTTGTGGCCTTCTAGCGGCGCTTTTCCGTCTGCGCCCAAGGTTCCGTAATTTTTGCCCTGAGTTTCAATGTTCTTTAGAATTTTTGCTGTTTCGCCTGTTTTATCCATTTTGAGATTTACATAAGGACCAACGGCGATAATTTCTCCGATCGGAGATTTTGCCGCGGCTAGAGAAGCGACTTCCTGAGCGATCGCCTGCGGAGCAAGATGAAGCGATTTTGCGAACATGAACATTGGAGAGCCGATGTCGCCCATTTCTGGATTCGGCGAGTCTTGTACAACGATTTTTTCAGCTTCGATTTTTGGCGTGTCAAGATTTTTTTCCTCAATGATTTTATTCACTGCGTCTTGGAGAAGTTTTTTGAATTCTGCTTTTACGTCTGCCATTCGTGTTTACCTCAATAAATGAATCTTCAAAATTCTGTTTGCTTTTTAGTGAATTCTTTGAAATGCGATGTCTTAATTTTCATGGTTTTCAGAAATAAAACCCGCCGGGTCTCTAAAAATTTGTCAAAGGTGATTTTACGGAGAGCCCATATATTCACTAAAAAAAAAATTTCATTTATTATATTGATAAACTATTAAGTTTTCTAGTAAGAAAATTTTTTTGAGGTGGACTTGTGGATACAAAAATAATCGATCAATATATTGATGATTTGATGACAAAATCAACTGCGGAAATTCCTGTCTGGAATATTGAAAAGGCCAGGGCTGGCGTAAAATCAGGCTGGGATTACATCGACGGATTGATGATTATGGCTCTGCTTGAAATGTATGCGACAAGCCAAAATGAAAAATTCCTGAAATTCGCAGATTACTATGAAGATTTCCGGGTGCATGATGACGGTTCGGTTGACGGTTATTCAAAAGACACTTGGAATATGGACGAAATTAACGGAGCGAAAAACTTTTTTCCTCTCTATAAATACACAAGCAAGCAAAAATACAGAAATGCGCTTACAAAATTTTATGAGCAGATAGAAGAGCAGCCTCGCACGAAGGAAGGCAATTTTTGGCACAAGGCCATTTATCCTAATCAGGTTTGGCTTGACGGCCTTTACATGGGCTTGCCTTTTTATATGCAGTACGATGCGGCTTTTAACGGCGGAAAAAACAAGGATGATATTTACAGCCAGTTTTTTAATGTTGAAAAGATTATGAGAGATTCAAAAACAGGGCTTTACTATCATGCGTATGACAGCTCGAAAACAGCTTTCTGGGCTGACAAGGAGACTGGTCTTAGCCGCGGGTTCTGGCTTCGCTCTCTTGGCTGGTTCTCGATGGCAATGCTTGATACTTTGAACTGTGCCCCAGACCGCGGAAGCGAGAACTGGAATCATCTAAAAAATATGTTCATCGATTTGCAGAGCACAATGCTCAAATATCAGGATGAAAGCGGAATGTGGTTCCAAGTTCCGGACAAGCCGAATGAAATTGACAAAAACGGAAAGAAAAATTATCTGGAGACTTCTGGAACTGCTATTTTTGCTTATTCGCTTTTGAAGGGCTTTAGGACTCAGATTCTTGACGCTCCGGAAATGCAGGGCGCGGGCGTGAAAGCATTCAAGGGAATCTGCGGTAAATATTTGAACACAGACGGCGGAAAGCTTGGTCTTGGCGGAATCTGCCTTGTTGCAGGTCTTGGGCCTGAAAACAATCTTCGCCGCGACGGAAGTTTTGAGTATTATCTTGATGAGCCGATCGTAAAAGACGATGCGAAAGGTGTCGGACCGTTTATCCTTGCATACAATGAATTCAAACTGATTGCAAGCTGAGTTTTTAGGAAAATGCCGGTTCTCTGTCAAAAACGGAAGTTGTCTTGCTTGGAACTGGTGTTTTTTTTGTAAATTCAGATTATAAAAGCCGCTTGAACTGTCATTCGGCGGCTGAGCTCGTCTTTTTCAAGCTTTTTTAGATTTTCTTGCGGCAGGGAGACTGCCTGTCGTCTAAAAGAGCCGAATATATTTTTCTTGTCTGAGTATTTTGCGCAGCAAGTGCAGTCTTTTGCTGAAACTATGTTTTCTTCCCTTATTCCTGCGTTTTTCAGAACAAAAATATTTGCCTGTGTGAGCGAAAGTGCGTAAGAAAGCTCGTTTTCTGGGGCGGAAGTCTTAAAAATGCAGCTTTTTCCGAAATTTTCGGCAAAGTATTTTGCGCGCTCTTTATCAATGCTGTAGCAACATTCTTGGATGTGCGGACCTATTGCGGCGCAAATATCTTCTGGCTTTGAGCCGTAAAGCTCAGCCATTTTTTTTACTCCGGCTTCTGCGATTCCTGTTCCTTTCCAGCCTGAATGTAAAACTCCGAAGGCGCCTGATATTGTGTCATAAAGAAAAATTGGAACACAGTCGGCAACGGTTACAGCAGGAACCAGCTCTCTGTTTTTAGTTATAATTCCGTCTGCCCGAAGCCCTTTTGTGTCATCTTGGTTTTTCGCCTCGACTACGATTTTTGAGTGGATAAGCTCTATCGGAACGATTTTTTTGTTTTGCGGGTTCTGGTTTTTTAGAATTTCGCCGAAAACTTTTGTGCGCTTCTCGTTTTTCTCGTTCCAGCGGAATCTCATCGTGCCTGCCGAAAGAAGAGTCATTCCCCAGCGGGGAAAATTTTTGCCGGCAAGCGGCTTTCCTTCAAAATAAAATGGCAGCAGAACAAAATTATCAGATTTTTGAATCACAGAGTTTGAAGTCCCAGAATCGGAAATTTCGGAATCAAGAATTTTGGCAAGTGAAATTTCGTTTATCATAAGAATCCTTAAAATCTTGTTTTTTTGCTGTCGAGAGTTTCAAGCTCTTTTATCAGGTTAAGCGATGATTCCAGCGCGATTCTTGCTTTTTTCAAGTCTTCAATAAAGGAAGCGTTGTCTTTGCCCTGCAGTGTGTTCAGATTTGAAAGCGAGTCAAATCTTGAGTCTTTAACGATTCCTAGAATTCCGCTTAGAACTTGCGAGAGCGAGCGGCTTGCGTCTCCGAATCTGTGCAGAATTGTCTCGAAGTCTGACTCTATGCTTCTAATCAGCTGCTCGACTTTTGTCTGCGCTTTTAGCGTGCGGTGGTGCTCGTCCGCGATTTTTTTGACCAGCATTCCGATTTCGCCGTTAGCAGAGCAGCGCCTTTCAAGAGCCTGAAAAGAGATTGAAAGCTGGATTATGCTGTTGAAAGCGTCTGTGAATGCGAGCTGGTTTTCCTTTTTTATAAATCCGCCTTCAACAAGAACCGCTTTTAGGGCAAGCTCGTAGTCCGGAAATTTTTTTACGATAAACCAGAATAAAAAGCCGGCTGTAAGCTCGTATTTAAAATATGTTCCGCCCCAAATGTCTGCCCAAGGCCTGGCCGGAAAAAGCGGAAAATCATCGATCGCAAAATTTGATTTCAAGTTTGTTTTAAGGGATTCAATCTTGCAGTCTTTTACCCATGAGCTCCATTTCCGCTCGAAAATCTGTTTCCACTCGTTCTTGAATTTTACGAACCAGTCTTCTCCGCCAGAAAAAGGCTCTGAGCGCCAGTAAATGTCGTTTGCGATTATGCAGCCGAGCGAGCGTAGCGGAACCGAGCTCATAAACATATGAATCAGCGCGATTGAAGCGTGCGCCTTGTCTAAAAACTGTTCGCCTTCTATCTCGTCGTTTGTGTCTTTTACGTTTTTGCTTCGCTTTGAAAAAAGAAAAATTGACTGGAGAATACTGTCAGTTATCAAGAATCCGTTGCAAAGTGAACGCGCGAAAATTGCGATTTCGCCCGAAAGATTTGCGTAAGGGCATGAATAAATGTCGTCTGTCACTTCTGAAAACGAAGCCAGAAAACGCGTGAAAGGCAATTTGATGAATTGGCGCAGCCATTCCGCGGCCTTTGCAGCCTCATACATTTTTGATCTTTCCTCTGAAGGAATACTGTCAAAAACCGCATCCATTTTTCTTAAAAGCTCAATCCTGAGTTCCGGGCGCGCCGAGCTTGTAACAGAATTTGTGTAAGGGTTTGTTTCTGAAATCAGTTTTGAATTGACTTCTGGCATTACAACCGAGCCTAAAAGCACGTAAAACAAGCCTTCGTTGTCATCAATGTCTGAAATGAAAGGTTTAAAAAAAAGCGCCGCTGATTTTAGCTCTGAAAGTTTGTTGTAAAAAGTCGCGAGGAGCAGCCCGCGTTTTGTGTCGATAAGCCCCGGATAAT
>CAVDRA010000032.1:0-11524 GCA_963611155.1 bacterium
CGCTACAATAATCTTGATGTTCTCGAGGAAGGCTACGGCATCAACCTTACCCCGCTAGTCACTTTCTGCATGAAATATTACGGGCACATGGACAGGCAGGCGGTGCATAAGGCTATCTCGATAATCCAGTTCAAGCTCGAGGACCAGATAATCCGGAAAAATCCCGAATTTGAGATGGAAAACCGCCTGATTCTCGACAAAATCGACTGGAAAAACAAGACTGCGAGAATAGACGGAAAAGTCTGGAATTTAAACATAAAAGATCAGGAGACCGACTGCCCGACAATCGATCCGGAAAATCCGAACCGTCTGAACGAGGATGAAATCATTGTCATGAACAGGCTTTGCTACTCGTTCACCCACTGCGAAAAGCTCAAAAACCACGTTGAGTTTCTTTACAGAAAAGGAAATCTCTACAAAGTTTTCAACGGAAATTTGCTTTATCACGGCTGCCTTCCTTTGGACTCAAACGGAAAATTCCTCAAAGTCAAAATTTTCGGAAAAGAGCTCTGCGGAAAAGCGCTTTACGATGAGCTTGAAGTCTGGGCGCGGCGCGGATATTTCTCAAAACCTGGCTCAAAGGAAAAAGAAAAGGGAGAAAATATTCTCTGGTATCTGTGGACAGGCCCGAAATCTCCGCTTTTCGGAAAAGACAAGATGGCAAGTTTTGAAAATATGTTCATCGACGACAAGACAGCAAGCAAAGAGCACAAAAATCATTATTATGATGAGGTTGAAGACACAGAGACTGTTGAGTCGGTTCTGAAGGAATTCGGCTTGAACCCAAAAACCGGGCATATTATAAACGGCCATGTTCCGCAGGAAGTAAAAAAAGGCGATTCCCCGATTAAATGCGGCGGAAAGCTTCTGATTATAGACGGCGGATTTGCGGCCGCCTATCATGAAAAAACAGGAATCGCAGGATATACGCTCGTCTGCAACTCGTACGGGCTCCGCCTCGTCGTGCATGAAAAATTCACAAGCTGCGAGCAAGTGATTGCGACTGATTCCGACATTGTAAGCGACACAATCCAGGTGGAACGTTTTCCGGCAAGAAAATATGTCGCCGACACTGACCGCGGAAACGAGCTCAAAGAGCAGATAGAAGAGCTTGAAGAGCTTCTGAAAGCGTACAGAAAAGGCACAACATCCTGTCGCTAAAATCAAAAAAGCCGCCTGAGCATTTCCAATGCAAACGGAAAAGCTCAGACGGCAAAATTCAACTTTTCAGTATTTTTCCCGGTTTTTTAGAGGCTTCCCTCAAGGTAGTTCAGCAAAAGCTGCTTCCAGTCAAAGCTTTCCGCGCTCAAGGCTGTAACGTTCGTGTATTTTGAAGCGTTAGCGGAGCTGAGCTGAGGCGGAAGTCCTGAAACAGCAGTCATATCAGCAGAATTCTTCGCATAGAAATAACTCCATGCGCCGTCATTCAAAGTGAAAGTCTGAGACGAGCCGTTTGAAGACTCTGTCGCTGTCTGACCGAAAGACTTCACCGCAAAAGCGTCGCCTGCAAGAGATCCGGCTGGATTTTCTGGAGAAGCTGTAACAAGGACCGTAAGCCCCTTATTGATTGCAACATCGCTTCTGACTCCGGAAGTTACCGCGCTGTCAGAATAAAGCACATAATAAACATAATTTCCGCTTGTTTTCTTATACCAGGCATTTTTTCCGACTCCTGTAAGAGCGTTGAGCGCAGTCTGCTTTGCAGCCGAGCTGTCAGAAGATGAAGACGACGCGCCTGAAGTTGAGACACAGCCGTCAAAAACAAACGGAAGAAAAGCCGCAAAAACAATTAAAACAGATTTTTTCATTGTATTTTCTCCATGAATAAATCGCTGAAAATTATTTTTTTAAAAGAGCCGCAAACGGATTGTAAGACATTCCGTCATCGCTGCCGCGCTCAAATCTGCGATCTCCGCGGTTTTCATGGCGAGGTCTGTCTCCGTGCGCAAATTCGGCTTTTTTCTCTCCGTTTCCGCTTTTCTTCACAACCACTACGCGTTTTTTTCCGTCAGCGCCGGCTTTTACGGCAGGCTTTTTGCCCTCGTTTGTCTGGCCGAGCCGGGTATTAGCGTCAGATTTCAAAGAAAGCGAAATGCGCTTTCTGTCCTTGTCCAAAGCGATAATTGTGAATTCCTTCACATCGCCGACTTTCACAACGTCCATCGGATCTGAAACAAAATTATCGCTAAGCTCAGAAACATGGATAAGAGCCGTCTCGTGAAGACCAATGTCAACGAAAGCGCCAAAATCAACAACATTCTTGATTTTTCCTGTAACTTTCATTCCGACTGTCAAATCCTCAAAATTCACAACGCCCTTCTGCATAATCGGCGCAGGATAGCCGTCGCGCGGATCACGGTTTGGCTTTTGAAGCTCGTCGATAATATCTTTCAGCGTGGTCTCGCCAACATTATATTTCTCGCAAAGAGCCTTTTTCAAATCAGCGGGAACTTCCTTTTTCTGCTGAACATAAGAAAGAACTTCGCGCGCAACATCATAATTTTCAGGATGAACCCAAGTGTTGTCGAGCGGATCTGCGCTTTCTGCAATTTTAAGGAAGCCCGCGCACTGCTCAAATGCCTTCGGTCCAAGTCCAGGAACCTTCTTAAGTTCCTCGCGGCTCTTGATTTTTCCGTTCTCGTCGCGGTACTTCACGATTTTCTTCGCGGTAGACATATTAATTCCAGAAACATACTTCAAAAGCATATAAGAAGCTGTGTTCAAGTTCACGCCGACATTGTTCACAACAGAGCCTACAACCTCGTCCAGCTGCTCGGCAAGTTTTTTCTGGTTTACATCATGCTGATAAAGTCCCACGCCGATTGATTTCGGGTCAATTTTAACGAGCTCGGCAAGAGGATCCTGCAAGCGGCGTCCCATAGAGATTGCTCCGCGGATTGTAAGATCAAGGTCAGGAAATTCCTCTGTCGCGACAGGACTCGCAGAATAAACAGAAGCTCCGCTTTCATCAACAACAGTGTACTTAACATTCGCGTCCGCATAGTTCTCGCTGATAACCTTTGAGACTAAAGCCTGAACTTCAGGAGATCCTGTTCCGTTTCCGACAGCCACGACCTGAATATCATATTTGTCGATTGCCTCGTTCAAAAGATTATAAGCCTCATCAGATTTCTGCACCTGATAAATCTTGAAATATCCGAGGTATTTTCCAGTCTCATCCAAAGCGGCACATTTTGTTCCGGTTCTGATTCCAGGGTCGATTCCGAGAACACGGCTTCCCTTGATCGGCTGCGTCATCAAAAGGTTTTTAAGGTTTTCGCTGAAAAGCTCGATTCCGTGCCCGTCAGCCTCATCAGTCTCATCGCTTCTGATTTCGCGAACTACGGCAGGAGAAAGCAGGCGGATAAGACCGTCTTCAATAGCGTCCTTATGATATTTATTTGAAATCTTGACCTTTTTCTGCAAGAGAGCTACAGCGTCATCAACAGGAACATCGATTGTAACGCTCAAAGCATTCTCCCTTTCTCCGCGGTTAATCGCAAGAATTCTGTGCGGCTTCACCTGGTTAAGAGGCTCAGAGTAATCCCAGTACATCTTGTAAGTAGAAGTTTTTTCCGCTGTCTCGGCATCCTGACCTTCCGGAACAACGCCTTTTGTAACGATTGTTCCTTCTGCCATATACAAGCCGTGGACATCAGATCGGTTTGTTGTGTCCTGGGAAGTGCGTTCCGCGATAATGTCTTTCGCGCCGTCAAGCGCATCTTTCACAGTCAAGACATTGAGCTTTTCATCAGCATTGTCAGTCTTGATAAATTTCTCAGCCTCGGCTTCAACAGAGGCGTCATCATTTTCTCCGCAGATAAAGTCAGCGAGAGGCTCAAGCCCCTTTTCCGCGGCAACCATTCCGCGTGTCTTCTTCTTTTTCTTGAACGGAGCCCACAAGTCCTCAAGCTCTGTCAAGGTTTTCGCGCCCATTGCGGCATTGTAAAGGCTTTCTGTGAGTTTTCCCTGCGCAAAAATGCCTTTTATGATTTCAAGGCGGCGTTCCTCAAGATTTTTATATGATTTGAACAGATGGTCGCAGTCCGTAACCTGAACCTCATTCAAGTTTCCATGCTTTTCTTTTCGGTAACGTGAAATAAAAGGGATTGTACAGCCCTCATCAACAAGGCTGATTACCGCGCTAACCTGATCCACTCGGATGTTAAGCTCAGCAGCGATTTTTTTCATGATTTCCACTTCGTTGACAACGAGTGCGTCGATAGATTCTTGTGTAAATTCCATATCGGGATATTTTAATGAAAATAAAAGCCGTGAGCAATTAAAAAACATGGGGCAAGCCCCGCGAACAAGCATCAAAACAAGCCTGACAGTCCATGCAAAAACTGTAGCTGCCTGCTATTGATTTATAAAATATGTGAAGAATTTTTTGTGAAAAGGATTTGAATTGTCTGAATTGAGATGTGAATATGAAAATTCAATAATGTTTACCGTAAAAATCAGCACGCAAAAGAAATACTTTGTGTGCTGATAAGAAAATTACTGATTTGCCAAACCAATCATAACAACCAAGCAAACGAGTACAATGAGTGTTATGCCGACTATTTTAAAAATCTTTATTGTCGTGCGTTTTCTCTTTTCTTTTGCCACTTTCTTTTCATAGAAATCGCCTTTTACGCTGTCTGCTTTTTTCAACGCCATAAGACCAAATTCTAACTTTTCAGCAACGACTTTCCTCTGATCTCTTTTTAAATCTTTTTTCAGCCAATACTGATAGGCAATTTCAAAATCCTGGCCGATTTCAGCAGGATCGCCGCTGAATGTCAAATTTGCCATTGAAGAAGCAAACGCCGCATCCGCCGCCATTTCCTGAGCCCTTGTAGCAGCCGCGACCTGTTTTGCCTGCGCTTCAGCTAGTTCTGCATTTGCTTCGCTTTCTCGCTCGGCATTAGAATTTCCTCCGCCGCCTCCAGAGAAAGCCCTCTGCCTTTTGCAGTCAGGGCAGATTCTTTCTGCAAATAAATTTAATCCGTCAAGGATTTCATGTTTGTAGAATGTTCGTCCACAAACTTTACATTTTAACTGTTCCGACATTTTTTCCTCCTCGTTCATGTCCGCAGCTTTTTTTCTACACAAACTGCGCAGTTTTACACATTTTTATTTGAAGTTCCTTTCAACTGCCGTTTGGACCACTGTCTGCACGGCTGTCTGAAGAACAAAGCCGGCAATATTTTTCGCGGTTTCAACAAACTTTCCTTTTTTGCTGGCTGATTCAAGCTTCAAATCAATTTTTACATCTGCCACAGCTTTCATCTTCTGAAGGATTTCAGTTTTTTCTTCAGGACTAAAAACAGTGTCTAAAACTGTAAATGGAATTTTTATGATTTTCCGGTTAAACGAAGTGTCATATCTGGCGTTGTTTTCCAAAAGAAAACGCTCAATGATTTCATGCTCAACGGGATTTGTAATTAGAATTGCAAGATATTCTTTCTCAAATCTGTCTTTAGAAATGTATTTGCAAATGATTTGAAGCGGCGAAGCAAATTTTTCAGTCTTTTCAAGTCCTGAATAAAAAATATCTTTTAAAAGAAACGAAACTTTTGAAGGCTTAATTTTTAGTTTTTCAGCAATGGAATAAAGTTCTTTTGAAGAAATAGAAGAAACGGTAAGACTCTCAGGAAATCCACAAAGATTTTTTACAAAAACAAGCTCGTAAAAAACTATTTTTTCATATTCGGCTTTTGTGAGGTTTGAAAGCCCGCGGTCTAAAATATAATTTGAGAGGAAATTGCTATTCTGAGGTCTGAGGTCTGAGCGATTATGTCCATAATTTCCCCCGTGTCAATGGCTGTTTACCTTTTTTATCATTGTTTAAATGCTAAGTTTTTATTCATATTAGCTTAATAAAAATATAAAACAAGTTACTTTTTTTTATAAAAGCACGTAGTTAACTCACGGTTTCTTAATGAATTGTAAATATTGTTGAAATATGACGAGTTAAAAGCTAAGCATAAATAGACAAGCGCGCAAAAGGCAACGGACAGAAAAGAATCCTAAATGCATAGCAGCAATGTTTTACTTTGAAGAAAACGAAGACGGCAAAGAAAATGGAAGTGTCAGAACCTAACGCGAAATTTCCGTAGACAATTGAAATTATCGGGGCAAGCCTTGCATGCTCTCCGGAACTCCCTACAATTCAGAAAGCTCCAGCCCCTTAAAATGAAGCGCGAAGCCTAGCACACGGGCAGCAGTAAGCAGAATATCAAGGTCAGAATACTGCCAGATTCTAACATCGTTTCCATAGCCAGTCATGTCGGCGCGCAAAAGCCCGTAGAATTCATCATTGTACGAGATTTCAAAAACACAGGTTGAAGTGATATTCTGCTTTGCAAGCACGTCAAAAAGGTCAACGCGCCGGATCTGAAGAAGAGAGCTCACGTCATTAACACAATACATTTTCGATCCGCGGTTAATCTCGCTTCTGATAAGAGCGAACGGAACAGGAAGAAACTCCCTTGTCTTAGACATCTGATGAATTTTCTCAAAAACAATCCGTCCGTTCGCCTGAACGCAAAGATGGTCAATCTCAAAGTAAGAACTTAAAAAATCAAGAAGATTGTGAATTCCGTCCGGAAGATTTTCGCTCTCAAGATATTTAAAAACTGACGCAATCAGATTTGAAGAGCTCAGCGCCTTTTCCTTTGACGACTTAACGGCGATATTCGCGTGCTTTTCAGGGACATAAATTATAAAGCAGTTGCGCCCTTTCTCTTTTCCCCGGAAAAGCGCCTTCGAGCAAGCCTCTCTAAGCTTGTCAAAGCTCTGTGCATTGTCGGGAAAGCGGGCAATGCCGAGCGTTGCGGTAAGGCTTGTTCCCTTTATATTCAGCTCGGAAAGCGGAAGCCCGCTGATATTAAAAAGAAGCTCGTGGCAAAAATTCCAGAGCTCGTCGTATGAAAAACGCCCTTTCAAGACCAGGGCGAAATGATCCGCGCCAATGTGGCCCACAGCGCCTTTTCCGTCCGATTTCATAAAAAGCAGGTGCGCAACCTTGTAAAGAATCTTGTTTCCTGCCTCAAAGCCGAAAGTGTCATTTATATACTTGAAATTGTCGATATCCACAACAAGAAACGAGAACGGAACATTCTCCGCAACAAGAAACTGCGCGTAATCAAAAATATCATTCTTAGAATAAACCCGGGTAAGCTCATCCAGCCTTATTCCGGCCCTAGAAAAAAAATCTTCCACATCATGATTATACATCACAACAAGAAAATTGCAAAAAAAACGCTTTTTAGAAAAAAGGCAAACAAAATAATCTCCCGAAACAATCTGGCGTCGCCAGACTCTCCGCATGGAAAAGCAGAAAACGCGCACAAGTCATAAAGCCAAATCTAAGAAAACTTTTGGAAAAGGCTTGAGTCGCTTAATGTTATTTCAATATTTATTGACTAAAAAATATTTGATTTATAATCTGTTACTCAATTCTTATATTGGGCGCAGTTTTTTAAATAAAGCGCAAATAAAACAGGCTTCTTTTTAAGAAGCGTTTTCAAGGAGGCTTAAAAAATGAGACTTTCAAAAATTTTCTGGGGGGGGGTAGCACTCGCTGCTCTCTCGCTAGGCTTTATTTCATGCAGCGAAAGCGAGGATGATGACGGAGCAATCGACGGAGAATCAATTTCTTACACAAATTCCGACACATCAAATATTTACCGCAGCTTTAAATCTACAAAAACAAAACATTACAGCGCGAATGCTTTAATCACAATCAACAACGCGGCTTCCACAACAACCAGTTATCCAGCTGTTGCAGGCTACGGATTCTTGTTCGGGCTTGAAGAGACAACAACAACAGTAAACGCAAGCGCTAACACAACTTATTATGAAGACAGCGCCAATAAAACAAAAGCAAGTTTCTACACATTCGGAATTGCTGCTGTCCGCTGGAATGCAACTAACTCAACCGCTGAATGGTATGTTTCATGGTGCGAGAATGTTCCTTCAACATGCTTTAACTCTACAACTTCCAATGATTTTTCAGGAACAGTTTACGCAGCAAACTCAAGCACAACAACAACGCTTGGAACAGAAACAACAGTTGTCAAAGGGGATAATAACACAGCATGGAAAGCAGTTTCAGGCTTTTCTTTGACAGATTCAAAAAGCTTTATTGCCCAGATCCGCGTTGTCGCAAACGGCGACGGCTCTTATTCAGTCGGCCTATACAAAAATGCGGAGACATCTTCTGCGCTCGGCACTGGAACAATTACTGCTGCCACTACAAAATTTACAGCGAAAACTCAGAAAGATATTGGCCGCTATATCACAGTTTATCCAGGTCAGACAACAACAGGAAGAATAGATTACTCAGACATCTCAGGAAACCCGATCCCTGCTGACTACAACGAGGACTAGGATTCGCCTTTAGGCAAGTTTCTATAATTTCTTAAAAAAATGTCGCCTAGCGCATCCTTGAATGCCTTGTGCATGGCGGCAGTTTTCCTGCTCAAAAATGAAAAATAAAAAGCCTGTTTTTTTTCTTGCCGCAGTTTTTCTTCTTCTGACTTTTCCGCTTTTTTCATTTTCAAAATCAGATTTTTCATTTTCGATTGAACCTTATTTTTCTGTTTTCTGCGGACAGCTCGACGAGTATATTTATTCAAGCGCGGATGAAAACATTAAAAAAAGCCTTCTTGAATGGGAGCTCAATCCGCTTTACAAAGCCGGAGCAAAAATAAAAGGAGACTTCAAGAATTTTTATGTTTCGGCAGATGCAGGCGCGGCCCTGCCTTTTTACTGCGGAACGCTGCGCGACTCTGACTGGAACGCAGATGGAACAACAAAAATCATATATTCAGAGCTTGACGAGAAAAACAGCAAAAGCTTCTTTTTTTCCTCCGAACTCGGACACGAATTTTCTTTTGGAAAATCCGCAGACGAAAGAAAAGTGCCGCTGATTTTTTCAATTGCGCCTGCGGCGCTCTTTGAATTTTCACATTTCGAGATAAAAAGCGGCAACGGCCACGGATATTTTGGCGGAGAGGATTATTCAACAAACGGCAAAGAAGTTCCGTGGAATTCTGAATTCGCAACTTATCACAAAACCTACGGAATAAATCTTACCCGCGAATATTTCAGCCTTTTTGCCGGATTAAGGCTCGGAGCCCGGATTTCGCAGAAATTCGATTTTTCGCTCGGCGCATTCATTTCGCCTTTTACCTACGTTGCAACTTACGACAGGCATCTTAGAAAAAAAGGAAGCTATCATTTAAACAGCTATCAGAAAGGGGCTTTTGAGTATCTTAAATTTGACTTTCTTTTCGGCTTCAAATGCTCAAGCCGCATTCAGCTCACGCTCGGAGCGGACATTTTAAAAGGAAATGTAATCAAGGGAAAATTTTACCATAACTATTATTCTTCAAAGCCTGCCCTTTCAAAACAGAAATCCGGAAGCGGAACTTTCATTTTCAATATAAAAAGCGGAATAAAATTTCTAGTTTTCTAACTAGTTTTCTAAAAATTTTCTCTAAATCCGCCCTTAAAAAAGCTCAGGTTTATAATTTTCAGTTGATAAAATGCTTTTTTTTTTGTATAGTCCTCTTACCCATTTTTTATAGTGTAAGGAGTTTTTTATGAAAAAAGTATTGGCAGTCGCCGCTGCGGCTCTTCTCTGCCTGCCTGCAATCTTTGCGGAAAACACAGTTCACTTCGGAATGAACTTTCCGATTTCAAAAGTTACAGCTGACGTGAACGGAAATGACACCAAGGCTAACTCGACAGGTTTCGATGGCTGGGCTGACTTTACTCATGTAAGAGAGAGAGGCTTTACATGGAAAGCAGGACTTGGAGTAGGCTCGTCTAGCAGCGACGATATTTTTGAAGATGACTGCCACACCATTGATTTTGATTTGTCAACAGGATTCGGATATTCGTTCATCCACGACGAAAAGATGACTTTCTCTTTGACAGGAAACCTCGGTCTTTTTGCGCAGGACTACGAGCTTGAAAAAGATTACGGTGTTGTATCTATAGAATCGAAATGTTCTCCTCTGGCTTTCTACATCGGACCTGAAGCATCGTTCACATACCGCTTTACAGAGCACTTTGGAGCGTTCGCGAATTTCGGAATCTTCTATCAAATCGGAACCGCTGAATACACCATAGAAATTAAAGGCGCAGGCAAATACGAAGAAACCGTTGATTTGAGCGGATTCTTGTTTGAGCCGAAAATCGGCTTGAGCTGGACATTCTAATTTCTGTCTTTTTTCGGCCGCCTGATAATCAGGCGGCCGTTTTATTTTCTGAGCACATCAACAATATGGGAGCTTGCCCCGAGCAATTCCGCTCTCTCGCAAGTTGCAAGCTGATATTCTATAAAACGCTTGAAATCTTCCTCTGAAAGCGCGTTAATCTCGCGGCGGAGATAATCTGCGGCTCCGTCAGGAGCAAAAATTTTTACACGCTCAAGGCCGGCTTTTTTATTCAATCGGTCCATGTCTTCAAGCCTTGTGTAGCTGTACAAGTCTTTTTCCGCGGAAGTGAGCGTGTGGAAATCTTTTGAAAGCCCGCCCTTTTCCATAACCTCGCCTATTTTTCCTTCCCTAAAGCAGTAAGTCAAAACCGCATACTCATTCATAACATATGCTACAAGGATAAATCCGCCTTTTTTTGTGACCCGCTTCGCTTCCTCAAGCGCCTTGAGCTTTTCCTCATCAGAATGAAGATGATACATCGGACCGAAAAGAAGAGTCACATCAAAAGTGCCGCTTTCCAAAAAATGAAGATCCATGGCGTTTCCCTGCCATGTTTTCACGTTCTCGTGCTTTGAGCGGAGAATCTCAAGATTATGCCGAACAAGCTCTACTGCGGTAACATCAAATCCTTCCCGGGAAAGAGCCACAGAATATCTTCCCGTGCCGGCTCCAATGTCAAGAATCTTAAGACTGATTTTTTCAGCTGAATTTTCCACGCCTTCTCCCGCTGAGCAATGTTTTCCGCAAATTTTTTGGATCTCGCCAATGCGCTCTTCTATGCAGCCGTGAATATATTTCATTGAGACCGTAAATTCCACGATTCCGTGCCGTGTCGTAAGCCTGTGGTCTTCCTTAAACTTGTTGTAATACTTTTCAAGAAGCGTCATGAAAATGATTCTACCATAATTCAAAGCCGGCTTGAATCAGCCTTGAAAACAATTGTTCCACAAAAAACGGCATTTATCTTTCGTGCGTTTCCGTAAAAAACGCTAAAATTGCAGTCCGATTGCCGCTGATAGCAAGTGCATTAAAATCGATTTTATTCTAAACTCTTCCATATGAGCAAAGCATCAGAAAAATCAAAACATGAAAATGAAAGCAATTTTGGAAAAACCTCAGATTTCAGCGGTTCAAAAAAATCAAAGACAGGCAGAGAAACCTCTGTAAAACCGAGCACTCAGTACAAACGGGAGCACAAAGCCGACTACGGAAAAGAAAAAATCGACATTCTCTTTGAAGACGAATATATCTGCGTAATAAACAAGCCTACGGGACTTTTGTCATGCCCATATCCGGGAAGCCGCTCC